>QIDY01000149.1 GCA_003228495.1 Nitrospirota bacterium | reverse complement strand
TCATATTAGGTCTGTTTCGAATTTCAGGTCCAACGCTATCGGTAATTGCAGGCCCCTGCAACCACCCTTATTTCTAAAATGGATAAGTAAAGTATTGTTCTAAGCAGCCAGGTAATCAAAGAACTCTGGCCCCGGTCCCTCAATCCGAAAAGTTCTAAAATCGTCCACTAGCCCCAGCCTTTTTGTCATTAACTAGCTAAAGCCAAAATCTCTTCGATTTGCTTGGAATCTTCTAGGTGAGAAGTAACACAAAAGTTGCGAATCTCGTCCGCTACGGTGAGCCAATTTTCAGATAAAAGCCCCATTCCCCTACTCACGATATTTCGCAAAGAGCGAGGCCGGCTTGATCGCACTATCCCCAAACCGTGTGCGGATTTTGTCCAGTGCATCAGTCAATTGAAATTGGCGTTTTGGAGTCTCCTCAAACAACGAGAGCTGCTGCCTTTCAGTCGAAGTGGAGAGATGGGATGCCGACAAGCCTAACAGACGGACATTCTGCCCAGAAAACGGAACACGATCCAATAGTGTCAAAGCTGTGCGATACAACACCGGCACTTGATCCGTGGGCACTGAAAGAGCCATGGATCGGTTTAGAGTTCGAAATGTTTCGTCCCGAAATTTGAGGGTCAGCGCCCCGGCCAGAGTGTCCGCGGTACGCAGCCGGCGCCCGACCCGTTCGGCTAATTCCAGTAGGGTTTGACGGATCACATTGGGATCTGCCGTATCCTTTTTAAAGGTTGTTTCCGAACCAATAGACTGAGCCGGTTCATCAGGAATGACAGGCCGGGGATCTATTCCATTGGCCAACTCCCAGAAATGGACGCCATTTTGGCCGAGCACGGCCTCTAGCTCAGCCTGACCCTGCCGGGCAACGGCTCCAATAGTGCAATAGCCCAGACGGTGCAGTTGCCGGGCTGTTTTAGGCCCGGCCCCCCAAAGCCGTTCGACGGGAAGGTCTTGAAGAAACTCCACCTCCTTGCCTGGCTCCACCGTGACAAAGCCCTTGGGTTTTCGAAGATCCGAGGCCACCTTGGCCACGTATTTAGTCGCCGCCACTCCTACCGAAGCACTGAGATGTTCTTCCTGGGTAATCTCCGCTTGAATGCGTAGCCCAATCTCCTCCGCTGGCCCGAATAAACGAAGGCTTCCCTTTACATCCAGGAACGCCTCATCGAGGCTCAGGGGCTCCACCAAATCGGTGTATCGATGAAAAATGGCAAAAATGCGCGAAGAAACCTCCTGGTATCGGGCCATTCGAACTGGGAGGAAAATGCCTTGGGGGCATTGCCGGTACGCTTGGTTGATAGGCATGGCAGAATGAATGCCGAAAACCCTAGCTTCATAGGAGGCCGCGCAGACTACACCTCGCCCTTTGCCTCTCTGAGGGTCCGCGCCAACGATGACCGGTTTATTTCGGTAGGAAGGTTGATCTCGTTGCTCCACGGACGCGTAAAAGGCATCCATATCGATATGGATGATTGTGCTCATGGGTAGACCCCACTCCAAATTTCTTGGGCGGTATCCGGTTTCCTAGGTCTCACACCAGCCAGAAGGGCATTCACTGACGTACGAAAAATGCTATTCACTATTGACGCTTCACGCCTCAAGATGAAGGGATGTATAACAGATCTCGCAGATGACGTAGCCATCGGTACGCCGATAATAATGATTGCTCAGTGGCTTACCACAAACCGGGTTGTGGCAACGTGAGGGATGGGAAACGGGCCGTTCAGCCCGAATCCTGGCCAATACATCCTGAAGGCGGGTAAAGGGTCTACGAGTGCGGTGGAACGAGCCGGGTTCGCGTTTATGCTCCTCAGCCAGACGTTCGACCCGCTTGAAGAAATTCGAACCTCCCACAGAGTCATGACGGGGCACAGTATTTGGTGTCTCTCCTGCCTTCTTCATAGCCATTCCCAAGGAAATAGGCCTTATGCCCAATGGTCCCCAAATGACCTTTTCTCCAGATGGGGTTCATCCTACCTGGATTTAACCTTGATTTCGAGCTTTCCCGGCCACCCATTCCTAAGCCAGGCTATTTACCCTAATCGGCCTGCTTTGAAATGTCAGCTCGATGCCGTATGATCAAACAACTCATCCAGTCTTGTGGTATCTAAAAAACTTACGTATTTCAATGTGGATGAATTACGCGTTGAAGGGTGGATCAAATGCAAGGTTCTGACCCGAATGGTGAGGTGAGGTATGCGGGTGTCAGAGAGAATGTATGAAGTCGACGAACAAGCCAGCAAAACCGGCTGCGTTTGTGAATGATGCAACAACGCCCCGCTCGGCCCAAAAAAATCATGAGCTGGCAGGAGCAGATTGAGCAGGAACTTGGCAAAGCCGTTTCTGGCCTACAAGAGAAGAATGATGGACTAGCCCGGGTCTGCGCACGTCGAGCAGTCGCGTTGGGAGTACAGGCCTGGATCGAACGGAGTGGCGTAAGAACTTGGCCCGCTGATGCGATGAATCGACTTCGGAAAATCCAGCAAGAAGAGGCTTTTCCGCTGGTGATAAGGGAGGCCGCTCAACGGCTCTTGACCAAGGTCACCCAACGGGATCAGACGCCGGTGTCCACGGACCCCATCGCCGACGCTCGGTTGATTCTGGCACACCTTGATCAACTCACCTGATCACACTCTAGCAAAGGGAAAAGAACGGTAATGTCAACGTAACGAACATTCTACGCTAAGCACACAATTCGCCTGGAGATGATTCATTGATTACGCGGTGCCCTCCATATGTCCAATCAGCCACATCTGGGTTACGTTGGCAATACCGGAGGGACACATGTCTAAGACGAGACTGAGTTTGTTATACCCAGCAGGCTACCTGAGCATCGGAGGAATCAGCTTTCTTTTCGCACCCCAAACCACAC
>QIDY01000164.1 GCA_003228495.1 Nitrospirota bacterium | reverse complement strand
AGTCCCTTCGGCGTTATTTTTACTAGAGCTTTTGCTAATTGAATGGCTGGAGGATGAGAAAGTCCCAAGAGGGTGGTATGGGCAATGTGTGTGAGTTGGTGGCGAATGGCCTGGTCGATGGTTGGATGTCGATGCCCATGAAGATTCACCCAAATAGATGATGTTCCATCCAAATAGGCATTCCCATCGACATCATACACAAGAGCCCCTTTCCCGCGACTAATCATTAGAGGTGGGTCCTGCTCCCATTCCTTCATTTGGGTAAAGGGATGCCATACATATCGACGAGCATCTTTTTGCAATTGCTTTACTGACGGGGGTGATTTTCTAGGCATTTGCGTAAGCTAAACTTAAAGAATTCCCATAAATTTTGACAACCTTTTAGAGCCTCACTACAATCACCACAGACATTCCGAATGCGTAAGACCTTCCTGCAAACCCACATACGAAATTTCTCCATTATTGCTCACATTGACCACGGCAAATCGACGTTGGCCGATCGATTTTTGGAAATGACCGGAGCGGTCTCGCAACGTGAATTTCGCGCTCAATATCTTGATGACATGGATTTGGAGCGTGAACGTGGGATTACCATTAAAGCGCATGCCGTTTCCACTCGATTTCGAACTTCGAAAGGGGAGAACTACCTCTTTAATTTGATCGATACGCCTGGGCATGTAGATTTTGCCTATGAGGTCTCCCGGAGTCTAGCTGCCTGTGAAGGCGCCCTGTTATTGATAGATGCTACTCAAGGTGTCGAAGCACAAACAATTGCCAATGCCTATTTAGCGATTGCCAACGATTTAGTCATTATTCCCGTCATTAATAAAATTGATTTAGCCAGTGCGGATGTGGAAGGCGTAAAAACACAAATTCGTGATGTCTTGGGCCTTTCCGACCAAGAGCCCTTTCTTGTTAGTGCTAAGGATGGACGAGGAGTACAAGAAGTTCTTGAAGGTCTTGTGGACATTATTCCCGCTCCCACCGGGTCGCCTGAGCAACCATTAAAAGCATTGATTTTCGATTCCTGGTTTGACAACTACCAAGGTGCCATTGTCTTGCTGAGGGTGATGGATGGGGTCATTGGTCAGAATATGACGATCAAAATGATGTCCTCGGAACGAGAGTTTGAAGTACTGGAAATCGGCATTTTTTCTCCAAAACGAACCAAAGTGACCCAACTCGGTCCAGGAGAGGTAGGGTATATTTGTGCAGGGATGAAGGAACTTTCTGATACAAAGATCGGGGATACTATTACAGAGCCCAAGCGGCCCACAGCTGTGCCGTTGCCTGGTTATCGGAATGTGAAGCCTGTAGTTTTTTGTGGACTCTATACGACGGATAATGCCAAATTCGAAGATCTCCGTGACTCATTGGAAAAATTGCAACTCAATGATTCGTCGTTTGGCTATGAACCGGAAACATCTCTGGCTCTGGGTTTCGGTTTTCGATGCGGGTTTTTGGGTCTATTGCATATGGAAATTATTCGAGAACGTCTGGAGCGGGAATATGCCCTTGATCTCATTAGTACCGCACCGACCGTAGTGTACCGTGTATATTCAATCAAGGGAGAAGTCATCGATATTGATAATCCCTCAAAACTTCCTGACCCTTCTCAAATTGATCATATAGAAGAACCCTTCATTAAAGCCACGATCATTGTCCCGGAACAGTACATTGGAAATATCCTTCAGCTTTGTCAGGAGCGTCGGGGAATTCAGGTGGGGTTAAGTTATCTTGATCCCACCCGGGCCATGCTCATTTATGAGCTACCTTTAAATGAAATTGTGTTAGACTTTTATGATCGTTTGAAATCTCGAACCCAGGGCTATGCTTCCCTAGACTACGAATTGGTGGGCTATCGGAGGTCCGATTTGGAGAAGCTCGATTTGTTACTCAATGGAGAAACCGTCGATGCCTTGTCCATGATTGCCCATAAAGATAAAGTCACCAGTCGTGGACGACAATTAGCCGAAAAAATGAAAGAACTCATTCCCAAACAAATGTTTGAAATTGTCATACAGGCGGCTATTGGGAAGCGGATCATCGCGAGAGAAACGATTGGTGCGATCAAGAAAAACGTGACGGCTAAATGTTATGGTGGGGATATTTCCCGAAAACGAAAGTTATGGGAGAAGCAAAAGGAAGGAAAAAAACGCATGAAACAAATAGGTCGAGTGGAAGTTCCGCAAGAAGCCTTTCTTGCCATTCTTAAGACGGATCCGAGTTGAGTTGCTGATGTCACAACAAGAGCCTCAACCATCGAATGCTAAAGGCACTCCGGATTCGAATCTTGAGAAGCCCTCTTCAGAGCTTTCTGCGAAACCAGAACATGTTCCTGCCACAAAATCCATCATTCGCGAATATGCGGAAGCGCTCATTATTGCCATTATCTTAGCGCTGACTATCCGAGTATTTGTCGTTCAGGCGTTTAAAATTCCCTCCGGCTCCATGATCCCTACGCTGCTCATTGGCGATCATATTCTTGTTTCGAAATTAGCCTATGGATTTCAGTTACCCAAAGACTGTGAATTTCAAGTGGCATTTCCACCAGTCATCTGTTACTCCTCTTCAATCGTCATGGATTTTGCTCCTCCGCAGCGAGGCGATGTTATCGTATTTCGCTATCCTGAGGATGAACACAAAGATTTCATTAAACGGGTTGTTGGAACTCCAGGGGATACCATTGAAATTCAGAATAAACAAGTCCTCATCAATGGCGAACGCTTTATAGATATGGATTTCACCCAAAGAGTTGACCCTGGAATTATTGATGGACGTATTAATCCTCGTGACAATTTTGGTCCGATCACTGTTCCACCTGAGTCCTATTTTGTGATGGGCGATAATCGTGACCAAAGCCTCGATAGCCGCTTCTGGGG
>QIDY01000239.1 GCA_003228495.1 Nitrospirota bacterium | reverse complement strand
AGACATTCAACTTCGATCAACGCTGAACTAATGCCTCGCTCAATCCTCTTCCACTCTTTCAGGGCATTCGATTGACCAAACAGCACGCGCAACAAAACAGAAGAATCAATATAGGCAATCACCGCTCGACCTGCCGTTCCTCCATTAGGAGAGAAACAACATCCCGGCGTAATCGAAGCGGAGGAGGGAGAGAGATGCGAGACAACTTGGGATGTTTGGGATGAGGAGATCGCACTTGCAAAATCCCGCCTTGTTCTGCATAGGGCACAACCCGCGCGATGGGGGTATTTCGATCCATCACCGTAAGGGTATGTCCACGCCGCACCTGTCGAAGGTGTTCGCTCAGGCGGCTTTTGAAATCAGCAATCCGAATATTGTTCATGACCATATTATAGTCATATCTAGTCATAAATACAAGTGGCCTTATTGCTTTAGGAGTCAGACTCGATTTATCGCCAAATTTTCATGGAGATGGCATCGTCAACTATTTCAATCGAGTCTGGGCCCTAAAGTTTTTTATCGGACAGATTGAGGAGTGGGAGGAAGAACGCAGGCCGGTTGCCGCAAAAACAAAACCGAGGTACAGTCACGCACGCAGTGTTATGCCAAATGAGCAAATTATGAAGGGGATCATTGCAGGAATACTGATTATATTGTGTGTCAGTTGCGCTGGCCCCGTCTTTGTCACCCGGCCAGTTGAGGATGAGCCGAGTCTGCTGGTTGGCCTGGCAAGCTACAATGACCAATCGAAAGCAACGGCAATTCAGCACGATCATCCAGTGGAATGGTCCAAAGCTGACCTGCATGCCATCCTGAAACGACTGTTCATCCAGGAGGGAGGCGGGTATATGGATTCGGCCAGGCCACTGCAAACGGTCTTCTCCCCTGAAGACAGGACCAACCTGATACCTGGCTTGCAGGAAACCTTCAAGATCGCCCAACCCTCCGACTGGATCGTATTCGCCTTATGGGGTTCCTCGGGAAAATCACAGGCCCTCGAGGTAACGTCAGGGGGCATGTTTCTACAAGACCAGAAACTTCACATCATCGTTGCCAATCACCGCGAGCGAGTCTCATCCGAACAAGACGGCATCCAAGCCATCCACAGCAACCCTTTTCACTCAATGAAGGATGTGAAAGGCAGACTGATGTTTTATCCAGCCAGCTATGTCATTGATTCAGGAAACAATTGGATCATAGGTGGATTCGAATCCCCGGTGAGTGAACTGGTTCTTGACTACCAAGCCCTACTTACCGCGAAGCCCTCGGAAAAACCAACCAATGTAGAGGAGCGTGCCGTTTCAGAAATCTCCAAGACAGCCTCTCCCCCTGCACCTTCCACCAACTCCGAAGTTGATTTAATGAAGGAAGAGATATCGAATCTGAAAGAGGAGAGGTCTCGTCTCCAACACCAAATCAAACAACAGGCTGAAGAACGGTCGCAGACAAAGGTCCCCTCAAAAAGCCGCCCGTCTTCCGTATCGGCCCCCGAACCAACCAAACCTTCTCCTTAAGATTAGTGCTGTGTTCCAAGGCAAGGCGAATTCCTATTCGAGGGAACGCAATTAGAGTCGTTGCTTGCCTTCATACTTTTGCCCAGCCATCTCGATGGCATGATGTATGAAGTCAAACTATGATCCCACTTGCTTACATTAGTCGTGCAGGATTAGGAAGGTAAGAAGAAAAGAACGAGCAGTCTTTCGCCTGTGATGGCAAAGCGATTAATATGATTCAATTCGTAGGTTGGGAATTCGCCTGAAATCTTTGAGATTCCGTGAGACAAGCGTCTCATCATATATCAGCGCGTGAGTGCCGATCATCAAATCCATTGTACTAATAGGCGTTCCCTGATTGTGGAGATGCGCAAGCAGTTTGCCGTATGTCACCGGTAAGCGGTGGTCTGGATAGACGACTTCGCAGTGCTGACAGAGCAATTGGATGCGGTCGCGTTCTTTCGTTGAGGTGGACAAGGCCACACCAGCTTCAAGTTCACACACCACAAACACACTCAGGCGTACAGAGGCATCGTCAAGCTGTTCAAGCTTACGATGCGCAGGGCCGTGAGTTCGGCGTTTTTCTTCTCGAAGCAGATCAATCACAAAGGAGGTGTCAAGAAAGCTCATAGTCGAGGAGCTTTGGCGGGATGCTTTTTTCTGCGCGCCACTTGTTCTTCAATATGGTCAAGTGTCGATTCTTCGACCTCGACTGAAGACAATATTTGCAAGAGATCTTTTGCGGTCGCCTTTCCTCCCAAACTCTCTTTAATAACTGAGGAAAAGGATTGTCCCTCCCGTTTTCGGCTAGCGAGCAGTGTGTACGCATCCATATCAATGGTAATGGTCTTGACAGCCATGCACTTATCATACACTTAGATTAAAACATAATCAACGCCGCGTCTGTCCGTTTTTCAACGTTTGCCTTGGGAATGATCAAGCCCTCTCGTAAGCCTTCTTGCCCTCCAAACCCGCCGTGGTCCTTACCTTACTGGTCTGTCGAACAATGAAAAATTTCAAGCAATGCCCTCACCTCCACGTGGGAGTATCTGACATGCAATCTTGTTAACTTTATAACGTGAATTCAACTTGTAAGTGCAACACTTCTACGAATAATGGTTTCTATGGATAGAATTTAGCTGAGAAGGGAAAACATTGTCAGGAACCCTTTGAGGTATTTCCTTTGGGACGGCCTCGCGGGCGGAGGGTGCTTTCGAGGTTTAAGCGGCGGGTTATGCGTTGCACCCATGAGTCTTTGCCAAAGGGTCGGCCGCGCTGGACACACTGACGAACGGTCTCTAATTCTTCCTCTGTCTGAGGCTGATTGGTCCACTTCACCCATTGCCGGGGCCTTGAGACTGGCCAGTCGGTTAACCAATGGCTCTGTTTTGCCCCTTGGGTTCTGCGCCACAAA
>QIDY01000322.1 GCA_003228495.1 Nitrospirota bacterium | reverse complement strand
AAAAGCAATGTACCCTGATTCACGCAAGAAGATCAATGAGCCAATACCCTGAGAGCATGAGGGTTTGATGGCGGACGACCTTCGGGTTTAGGAAGAGGCGGGGGCTTTTGAGGATTGAAGATTCAACAATTTCTCGATTTCTTCCTTGAACGTTTCGTAAGGAAAGGCCCCGGGAATCAAAATGAGATTGTGTTCGTCCGGTACTTTTGTGGGGAAGAGAACAAAAGCTGGTGTCCCACGGATGCCTAATGAGCCTGCATCTTGCAAGTCTTTTTCAATGTCGGGAAAATATTTATGGGCATCGAGACATTGAGCAAATTGTCCTTGGTTTAATTGCAACTCTGTAGCAAATTGTTTCAGGTTTTCAGGGCTAAATTGGCCGTTGCTGTTAAAAAGCCGATCGTGCATGGGCCAGTAGGCATCCTGTTCTCCGGCGCATCTGGCTGCATCTGCGGCACGAAGCGGGCTGCCTAAGCCACGTGGAAAGTCCCGGTACACAAAGCGGACTTTTTTGGTTTCGATATATTCGGATAACAATTTCGGAAACGTTTCATGAAAAAACTTTTTGCAAAAATGGCAGGTAAAATCCGAATATTCAACTAAGGTAATGGGTGCCTTGGGATCGCCACGCACCACATCGTCTGCCTGAATTAAAAATTCCGGCGCTTTGGCTTGAGCGGAGATCCCTGACAACATCAGGAAAAAGCAAATATTCATCAAAAAGGGAATCTTGAGTCTGTGTTGACGATTGGCCATGTTTACTCCGTTTCGTTCTCGATTGTCTCATCTTGGCCTGAGCTTGTCGAGGGAAGCCTTCTTCCAAAAAGGGTAGGAATTTTCTTTCGCAAGGTATTAATGTCTCGTTTGTTCCAAAAGACCCATTAATAACAATGGCCAGACGACAGTGGCGTCGCTCAGGACTTCTGCGAATTGTCCGCCATCTTTTTTCGGAACGAACTTTCCCCAGGAAACGCCTTCTTCATATGTGCAACCACTCAAGCCTCCCCAATAGTCAGGCTCGGGACAAATTCTCACACCATAGTGAAACCGGGGAGGTGTTAACTGTGTGCCCATCCGGAGGTTTAATATCTCGATATAGGGCGGTGTCTGTTGCGCCCAGTTGCGAGGCACGCCGCCGCCAATCGTGAAGATCCCCAGCCGTTTTGCGGAGAGGAGTTTTTCTGTGTAACTGTTTAAATCCAAAAATGGATTGAATGTTGGACAGGATTGCCGTAATTCATTCCAAATTTCCTGGTCGGTTTTTCCTTCGGTGGTTAGTGCTGTCCGGGCGGAATTCTCCCGCTTCATTCCCCAAATAGAGACATCCAACCCCAATTCCGAATCGGTAAAAGCGGGGATATATACCGGCACTGACTGTTCATAGGCACTTTTCAGGATACCGGCACCGGGATAATGGTCGTGCAAGGTCTTGCCCAATTCTTGCGTGAGCGTTTCGGAGGACAGTGGCGTATCAGGCGTGAGGCGTTTGAGTGTTTCGCCCACGACTTGTTCGACATGATTCAGATTCAACTCCATCTCCAGGGTGTCGTACACTCGGTTGTAGCCTTTTTCGAAGAGTTCCGCATCGGTCATAGAAGGCTGGTACTTGTAATGGGTTTTCCCCACGGCTTCAGTTAGCCCATGGGCAATCAAGGCACCGGTTGAGACGACCGCTTGCACCATGCCTCGATCAAGCATGCAGCAAATAATTTTGCCCATCTTGGCGATCGTCATAGCCCCTGAGAGCGTCATCACTACCGCGCAATCGGGGTCCTGTACCATTTTGGCAAGAATCTCAAATGCCTCACCTAGGCGACGCCCCCCGAAGGCAGTCTTCTTCATTGCACCTAATAGATCGGAAAATGAGTGAATAGTTTCCGGGTCGAGCGCTTCGAGGGCTTCCAGTCCGTCCTGCTCCCCGTCATGAAATGTTCGTGCGGCCATTGGTCTGGTTTCAATTCTCTAGGAAGTTCCTTGTGAATAATCAGTCTGTTGAATAAGTCAGGCGGGAGACCAGCAACGGCAAGTGGAGAGATGTCTTGTTTATAGCACGTGAAACATTGGTGATCCCAACGGGATTTGAACCCGTGTCTGCACCTTGAGAGGGTGCCGTCCTAGACCAGCCTAGACGATGGGACCAGTCATATGTGCATTCAATATGAGCAATGTCTAAGAGATATAATCGGAAAAGGCGTGCTCAGAATGTACCATTCTACGCCAATACCGTGCAATGCAAAAAAGATGAGGAAGAGGGAAGGAGTTTTGTGTGTTTTGGAGATAGATGAGGCACCCAAGGCAGGATAAAATATCTGTTAAATGTCCGAAGAGGAGAATGATTGTGGCGGATGGATGGTGAGGAGGCCGCGCATGAAGGGGTGGATGCCACAGTGATAGGGATAGCGGCCCGGTTTGAGCCGGGGAAGGGTGAAGCGGGCGTTGGGTGCTAAAAAGCCGGAATCAAAGGAACATGTGTTTCCGAAACGACAATCATCTGAGACGATCGTGTGGGGCTCTTGTGTCCGGTTTTTCCAGATGAGTGGGGTCCCAACCGAAATGGTGAGCTGGTTGGGAGAAAAAAATGGTGGGTTTGTGTCGATGTGAATGTCACGAGAGGAAGAGGCCTCTAGCATAGTCATCCCTGCTGGTAGGGAAAGAGTTAATCCACTTAATAAACACACAAAGCTCAATGTCCTCAGAGCCAACGTTGTCTGATTCCACAACCTCCGGCTTTTCATGGTTTGATCGTCAGGAAGATTGTTCCTTTGCCTCTTTGTATCAAGACAAGCACTGAGGCCTTGGGATCAAGAAACCGACCGAATAACTGAACGATTTATTTCTATCAGGATGTCGTCTGCACGAATGCCTGCGCGGTCGGCGGGGGAATTGGGTTCCACCTGAGTGACTGACACGCCATGGCCTTCTGCGGTTTGCCCTGGCTTCACGGGTTCGACGGATAGGCCAGTCAGTACATGGTCGCCCTGTATGGAACCGGGGGCGATTTTGGCCAAGGACGCCACATCTTTGGGCATTTCGCCTATTGATACCGAAAGACTGACTTCTTTGCCATCCCGCCAGACAGTCAGTGGTACGGAGGTGTTGGGAACGGTATCCGCGACCAAAGTGCGTAGGTGGGTAGGATTTTTGACCTGAATCTCGTTGTATGCCCGAATGATATCGCCGCGTTGGAGTCCGGCAAGTCCGGCAGGACTTGTGCTGAAAACATCCCCCACCAGTGCACCGTGCGTATCAGGGGCATCGAATTGATTGGCAAGATCTTCTGATAATTTTTGTATTGAAACGCCCAACCACCCTCGAATAACTTTCCCATGGCCGATGAGACTTTGCATAACGTGCTTGACCATCTGACTAGGGATGGCAAAGCC
>QIDY01000323.1 GCA_003228495.1 Nitrospirota bacterium | reverse complement strand
CGAAGGACCTGAGAGAAAATAACTTGGACAATAACGCGCCAAGATTTGGGTCGGATTTGGACGGAACGATTGAGAAAGACCCGAGGCATAGCATAGCTATGTTGAGGGTTTTTCGATTGAGGCCTGTTCAAAGATGGCCCGAAGATTGAACGCGAGATGTCCAAGTTATTTTCTCTCAGGTCCTTAGGTCGTGGGGTACTTGGGGATACAAAATGAACAAAGACTTGAAACGTGTAAAGGTGGGACTGGCTCTTGTGCTATTTGGGCTTTTGTTTGGCGTGATCATGGGTATTACCTTTGGAATCAATGAAGATGTCTACCAAAATTTCATTGCTGAAGGAATCGCCGCCCACCCAAATGTTCACGATGCCCAGAGTCAAGACAAAATTTGGCGCTATGCACAACGAGCGCATTTTCATGGAACGGGCATTGCGGCCTTCTCGCTCGGGCTGATTGCCCTCGTGATGTTTTCTGATCTCAAACCAAAGATGAAGACGGCCTCCGCAGTTATTCTTGGTCTCAGCAGTTTTTATCCGTTTTCCTGGTTCACCATGTTTGTGTTAGCACCTTCTATTGGGCGTGGACCTGCGCATGCGCATGTCTTGACAGAGCTATTTGCTTATGTCGGTGTCGGAGGATTGCTTCTTGGCTCTTTTTTTCTCCTAGCAAATCTCTTTTTCGGGACTTTCGGAGAAAAAAATCACAATGTAGCGAGAGAGTTGAGGCGAAGAAGTGTTACTGACTTGAGGGTCTAAGGACTTCTGTGGGGCTATACCCCAATGTTCCACTGGTGGTTACACATTTGAGGAGGAGAGATAAAAAATCAAGAATTCTTCGTCAAGTATTGCGAAAAGTCACCAGGAAGATTAGATTCTTTGCCAAGGGAATTATGCGAATTCTATTAGTTGAAGACGACTCAGGGGTGGCTGGGTTTATTGTGAAGGGGTTAACAGAGGAGCGGTATGCCGTTGACCTGGCCTCCGATGGGGAAGAGGGGCTCTTAATGGCCAACGCCATTCCATATGACCTGATCATTTTGGATGTGATGTTGCCCAATCTTGATGGCATGTCAGTCTGTCGGCGGTTGCGAAGCCAGGGGAAATCTTTCCCGATCATTCTTCTGACAGCAAAGGATGCAATTGAAGATAGAGTCACGGGGTTAGATATGGGGGCGGATGATTATCTCACCAAACCCTTCGCGTTTCCTGAACTTCTTGCAAGGATTCGCTCCCTTCTCCGGCGAGGTAACGGACAGCCGGCTCTCCGATTGAAAGTGGGGGACTTGGAAATGGATCCCGTCTCCCATCGGGTGTGGCGGGCAGGCCGAGAACAGTCACTCACGAATAAAGAATATGCGATCTTGGAGTACCTGATGCGAAACGAGGATCGAGTGCTGACTCGATCCGCCATCATTGAGCATGTGTGGGACATTCAGTATGACAACTTGACCAATATCGTGGATGTCCACATTCGCTCTCTTCGCGCGAAAATTGATCGTGATTTCCCTGTGCCCCTCATTCATACCGTTCGGGGGGTGGGCTATGTGCTGAAAGTTCCCGAGACGTAACCCATGCCCTCCTTCCACAAACGCATTCGGTGGTCGAGCGTCTCGCTGATCACCATTCTTCTTCTGATATTTTGTGTGTCCTTATACAGTACCCTGTCCCTTCTCCTGCATCGGCATATCGATGCCCAGTTACTCTCGATGGTTCGACCTCAGGCCGATCGAGTGAAAAAGGAAACGGGGGAAATCGAGGAATTTCTTTATGAGCAATCCCGCCATGAAGCCAATGATGATGATGACCATCTTGAAAAGGAAGAGCATGAACTGCGTGAGGCCATTCGTGACAGTGTGGTTCTCAGTCGCGAAGGCCACGTGCAATGGAAAGGGGAAGGGATAGGAGTCGTGGCCGGGCTTGATCCCGTTCTCAAAAACCAAGTGTTACAGGGGAGGATCATTTATGAGACTCTTGAACGTTCGCAAGGTCCACCTACTCGGCGAGTCTCGTATCCTATCACCTCTCAGGGAACGGTTCAATATATCTTGCAAACGCAGACTTCTCTGGCTTTGGTCAATGAAACCTTGCAGTGGTTGATCGTCACACTGGGAGCGGTGACCATCGTGATTTTGGTGTGTGGATGGGTGGGCAGTAATTGGATGGCTCGTATGGCTCTTTCCCCGATCAATACCCTCGGTCAAACAGCGACAAACGTATCAGCTCAATCCCTGGATACTCGCTTGTTTCTGGATGCCCCTTATGAGGAATTTCAACAATTAGCAAAGAGTTTCAATAATATGTTAGAGCGGTTGCAGCGAGTGTTTGAATCACAACGACGGTTTGTCGGAGATGCGGCCCATGAGTTGAAAACTCCTCTCACCGCCATGAAGGGAAATTTGGAAGTCGCGCTACAGCGAGACCGTTCCACTGAAGAATATCGAGAGGTTGTTTCCACCAACTTGGGGCAGGTAGAACATCTCGCCCGGCTGGTCAAATCTTTGCTGACCCTCACGCAATTTGCCGGAGAACACCCTCCAATTGATCTGAAACCTGTCCTCTTGGAACCCTTGATTCAAGAGCTTGTCTCGGAATTGGCTGTGCTCGCAGAGGAAAAAGGATGTCTCTTCGCGGCTCATCTTCAAGAAGTTCCGCACGTTCTCGGGGATGCAGGGCAACTGAAACAACTCGTGATAAATTTACTCGATAATGCCATTCGCCATACGCCATCAGGTGAGTCGGTGACGGTGACCCTGCAATCCTCAGCGGATAACGTGTTGCTCACGGTGGAAGATACAGGATCGGGAATAGGGACGGAACACCTCCCCCATATATTTGAGCGCTTCTACCGAGCTGATCGTGCAAGAGACAGGGAGAGTGGTGGGACGGGACTAGGCTTAGCCATAGCCAATGAAATTGTGCTGGCCC
>QIDY01000329.1 GCA_003228495.1 Nitrospirota bacterium | reverse complement strand
CGATGTTCCGTGACCGGTGGCTATGTATACCGTGGCACCAAAATCCCGGCCTTACTCGGCACGTATGTCTTTGGGGATTTTTGCTCAGGCGAAATCTGGGGATACCGGGAGGGCGAAACACAACTTCTACAATCAACGGGTCTCCAGATTTCTTCGTTTGGGGAAGATCGGGGAGGAGAGCTCTATGTTGTGGATCACGGAGGGGAAATTTTTCGGATAGTGCCCAGACCAGTGGACCACATACCCTAAGAAGACGTTCCACAGGAACGCCTCTAAAAAAGACAATCTAAAATTTTTCGACTTTTCGGAATAACTCGATTTCGTCGAGGACTTTCCCTACTCCATAGACAACCGAGGTAAGAGGATCTTCAACCGTAATAATGGGAAGGTTCGTTTCTTCTTGAAATCGGGTTGCAAGGCCCGGCAACATCGAACCTCCCCCTGTCAGGACGACTCCCTTATCAATGATATCCCCGGCTAATTCCGGCGGAGTTTCTTCCAGCGCCGTGCGCAAGGCGTTGACAATGGAATGGATGGGATCTTCCAAGGCTTCCCGAATTTCCGAATCGTTCACCACTACCGTTCGGGGAATACCAGAAATCATATCCCGGCCTTTAACCATCATGGTTTTCGCTTGTTCCAAGGGATAGGCCGACCCCACTTCAATTTTCACTCGCTCGGCCATATGTTCGCCAATGAGCAAATTGTAGCGGCGTTTGATATAGCTCATGATCGCGTCGTCCATCGAATCACCAGCCACCTTTACCGACTCACTACACACAATCCCGCCGAGAGAAATGACGGCAATATCTGTCGTCCCTCCTCCGATATCCACTACCATATTCCCTGATGGCTCAGTGATTGGAAGGCCGGCGCCAATAGCCGCGGCCACGGGCTCTTCAATGAGGTAGACTTCCCGGGCGCCGGCTTGATTAGCGGATTCTCTGACCGCACGCTGCTCCACTTCAGTTATCCGAGAGGGAACGCCAATAATACAGCGAGGCCGTACAAAGGCCCGCCGGTTATGTGACTTGGTAATAAAATATTCCAACATCCGTTCGGTCATTCCAAAATCGGCAATCACGCCTTCTTTAATGGGGCGAATCGCCACGATATTGCCAGGTGTTCGACCCACCATGCGCTTGGCTTCGACACCAACGGCCAAAACCGTATTAGACTGCTTTTCAATGGCCACCACCGAAGGCTCATGCAAGGTGATCCCCTTCCCACGAACATACACCAACGTCGTTGCCGTGCCTAAATCGATGGCGAGATCACTAGAAAACCACCCGAGAATATCGCCTAACCCTACCATGGAGCCCCCATAATGGAAAAACTGTGAATTAGAAAATGCCGATTACGTATGCGTGCGAAATGCACTATCGACCTATATCGGGAAACAGCTTGCAAAAATAAAGGAATAAAAGAAAAAAAGTTCCAGAAACGTGCGAATACGAGAAGCCATAGGCTCATCCATGAATCCAAGCTCTTAGGGCTCGCGAAACAATCACTTCCCATTTTCGCATCCCCTCTTCAGGCCAGCTTGAGCCGATTTTCACTCGCACAATCCTCAACGTCGGCCATGCGACGCCTCCGGTTGTGCTCCCTCAGATCGACCCAACCTGACATAAATCTTGGCGCGAATTCTGGGAAGTGATTGTTTCGCGAACCCTTAGGAACAATCCTGGAACCGGGATTTCGCCGATCCCAACCGAAAAGGCAGGAATTGTCCAAGGTGGGGGAACACAACACACGCGGCCCCTCATAGGCCCGCCACAGGCTAGGCGATCACCATGCCTATGTCAAGAGTTGAAAGGGAGACGGCTCACAGTCGGGCGAACCTTCCAGAGGGGACACAAACCTAATTGGCTCATTGTGATCAATCTTATAATTGAACGCTTGCTCTCCAGGGGGTGTATGGTATAAGTAGGAAGACCTTTTTATATTACCTATTCCGCAGATGCGTTCTCCCTTGAAGTAAGAGTCACTGCTGTCGTGTCAAAAAAAGTTCAAAAAAGTTCTGCTGATTGTCATCTCCATCGGACTCATCGCCACGTACCTCGGACTGATTGGAAACGCACGATGGGGCGATTCAACTCCTCCTGAAATTTCCCTGGAACAGCCCTTTGACCTGGTCGGACCGACCACGCCTCTCGTGGTCCGTATCCAAGATAACGGGACAGGGTTGCGGGATGTCTCGATCCGTATTATCCATAACCTGGAAACATTCGTGTTGACTGACCAGGATTTTCCCTCAGAAGGTTGGTTGTCGATAGCTGGCGGGCAAAAACGCGAGTTCAATTTTGAGGTCGTCCCCTACGCCAATCCAAATCTTCCTCGACGACAAGGGCAAGCGAAAATAATCGTGACCGCTCGGGATTACTCCTGGCGGAATCTCTTCGAAGGAAATGGACAACGCCTTGAACAAGCCTTTACCCCGCAATTTACGCCACCTCGTTTAGAACTGCTCTCGCTTCCTACAACCATCGTACAGGGCGGCACTGGAGTCGTACGATATCGGGTGATCCCGGAGGTTCCCACGCATGGGGTGAAAATCGGCAAGGCCTTTTTCCCAGGGTTTCCCGCACCTGACAAAGCCGGAATGTTTGCCTTTGTGGCGTTTCCTTACAATGCTCCCCGAACCACACCCATCCAAATCATCGCGGATGATGGATTTGGCAATAGCGTTCTCCTGGATGTGGACTTTCGTATTAAGCCTCAATTCTGGCGCACTCGATCGATTAACATTTCCGATAAATTTATTCGAAAAACTATCCCATCCATTTTGGCGCAAACACCTGAACTTACAAGCAAGAATGATCTACTTGAAGACTTTCTCCAAGTCAATGACACATTGCGCAAAATGAATAATCAGACCATCGCTGACCTAACGAAACACTCTCGTCAAGAACTGTTATGGAAGGGGGCTTTCCGCCAACTTTCCGGCTCCCAGGTACAAGCCTCCTTCGCAGATCATCGTGAATATTTATATAACGGGAAAGTTGTGGACACTCAAGATCATTTAGGATTTGATCTGGCCGTTACCAAACATTACCCGGTTGAGGCTGCCAATCATGGAATAGTGCTCTTTTCGGGGTATCTGGGGATTTATGGCAACACGGTTATTTTGGATCATGGCTACGGACTCCTATCCCTCTATGCACATATGTCATCTATTGGGATCAAAGTCGGGGATTCCGTGACCATTGGTCAACCACTTGGCAAGTCAGGAACAACCGGACTGGCAGGTGGCGACCACTTACATTTTAGCCTAATTTTGCATGGAGAACAGGTCAACCCCACAGAATGGTGGGACCCCTTCTGGGTCAAGACGCGGATCAAAGACAAACTTGGACTGCCTTCCCTGATTAAAGCATCCGATGTCGCACCTGAACCCGAACTACCCTCAAAAGAACTCGGTCCGGAACCACCACCTCTCCCGTAAACCAAGAACAAGTGGGAAGTAAGGGGTGAGTAGTCAGGCATGAAGCAGGATCAATATGCTTCTCCATTCTGTCCCATTCTTTGTTTTTTTTGTTACAGATGTCTCCAATAAGCTGAAAGTTCTGATGTATGGCTAAACGCCCGAAAACCCCATCGCCATCTTCCGCCGAAACAGCCACCACAGTTATTCCGGTTCCTTTAGATGAAACCACACGACAACGCTATTTGAACTATGCGTTATCGGTCATTACCTCTCGAGCCCTTCCTGACATTCGCGACGGATTGAAACCGGTGCAACGGCGCATCTTGTTTTCAATGTTTCACAATCACCGCCTCACTCCGGAACGACCGCCGATCAAGAGTGCCAAGGTCGTCGGGTCGGTAATCGGCGAATGGCATCCACATGGAGATGGGGCCGTCTACGATGCCATGGCTCGAATGGCACAACCTTGGTCACTCCGTGCCACCTTAGTCGACGGCCATGGCAATTTTGGCAGCCAAGATGGCGACCCACCCGCAGCTTACCGGTATACCGAAGCCCGGTTGACGCCTCTGGCACTTGAACTGTTGAACGAACTGAATAAAAACACCGTCGACTTTCAGCCCAATTACGACGGCAAGGCAGAAGAACCCTTAGTGCTTCCGTCTCGTTTTCCAAATCTGCTGGTCAACGGCTCAACCGGCATTGCAGTGGGAATGGCCACCAACATGCCTCCGCATAATCTGGGAGAAGTGATTGACACGACCATTGCACTCATTGGTAATCGTGATGCTTCTATTTCTGATCTCATGAAATCATTGAAAGGCCCTGACTTTCCAACAGGTGGTGAAATTCTTAATTCCCGCGCTGAAATTCGGGAAATCTATGAGACGGGCCAAGGATCTATAAGGCTACGCGGGGAATATGCCGTCAACACGGTGGGCTCGGGGAAATTAGAAATACTCATCACCTCCATTCCCTTCGCCGTCGATAAGGCAACCATTGTAGAACGCATTGGTGAACTCATTCTCACCAAAAAAATTCCACAATTAGTCGATGTACGCGACGAATCGACAACTGACGTGCGTATAGCCTTGGAATGCCAAAAAGAAGCGGACCCTCATTTGGCCATGGCCTATCTCTTTAAACACACGCCACTTCAAAACAATTTTTCTGTCAACATGACCTGTCTGGTCCCTGTACCCGACTCATCCGTCTCCCGTCCTGATTGTCTGAACCTCAAACAGATGCTGGAACAATTTGTCGATTTTCGATTTACGACGGTTACGCGACGTTTTACCTATGACCTGCAGGTGTTGGAACGTCGTATTCATATCTTGAATGGCTTCAAGCGTATCTTTGACGCTCTTGATCAACTGTTAACAATCATTCGGCAAAGCGACGGCAAGGCGGATTCTGCCACCAAACTACAACAGCGATTCGGACTGGAACCAATTCAAACCGAGGCCATTCTCGAAACACCCATTTACAAATTATCTCGCACCGAAATCAAAAAGATGCTGGATGAACTCACGGACAAAC
>QIDY01000347.1 GCA_003228495.1 Nitrospirota bacterium | reverse complement strand
TTGACCGCTGTGGCCAGAACACAGCCGTATTCCCCCTATGCCCAGCGCAACTTCCCTAACCTACCACTTTGGGGTGACACCCACTTGCACACGGCCATTTCTTTTGATGCAGGCGCTTTTGGCGCCAGGCTGCTGCCACCAGATGCCTATCGTTTTGCCAAAGGGGAAGAAGTAGTTTCATCTACCGGCCAACCAGTGAAATTATCACGACCGCTTGATTTCCTGGTAGTTGCCGATCATTCGGACAACATGGGCTTCTTTCCCAAATTGCAAGCAGGCGCGCCCTATGTGATGGCTAACGAAAAGGGTCGCAGATGGAATGAAATGGTTAATAAGGGTGGCCAGGAAGCTGTGCAGGCTGCCGCCGAAATTATTGGGACTTTTTCACAGGGGAAGTTTCCTAAAGAATTAATGTCTTTACCAGGAATGGGCATCTATCGTTCCACTTGGGATGACATCATCAATGCCGCCGAAGAGGCGAATGACCCAGGTCGTTTCACTGCCTTCATTGGTTATGAATGGACCGCTATGGTTAAGGGAAATAACTTGCACCGCGTGGTGATATATCGGGATGGCGCCGATCGCGCGAGATTGGTGGAACCCTATACCACCATGAAACCGCTCGGCAGCCCGGACCCTGTCGATTTGTGGAAATGGTTAGCGAACTATGAGAAAAAAACCGCCGGGCAGGTTTTGGCCATCGCGCATAATGGTAATCTGAGTAACGGTATCATGTTTCCCGAGGCAGCAGCCTTTGGCAAAAATATTGGCAAGGAATACGTCGAGACCCGTGCCCGTTGGGAACCGCTTTATGAAGTGACTCAAATTAAGGGGGACGGTGAAGCACATCCGTACTTGTCCAAGAATGACGAATTTGCCGACTATGGCACCTGGGACCAGGGCAATCTGGATTTGAGTGCGGATAAGAAAAATGAGATGCTGCGTTTTGAGTATGCCCGTTCGGCGTTAAAAACAGGATTGCGGCTGGAAGATAAGCTGGGCACCAATCCCTATCAGTTTGGCATGATCGGGTCCACCGACAGTCATACCGCACTGGCAGCGGTTGAAGAAGACAGTTATTTTGGCAAACATGCGGGCACCGAACCAAATAAGGATCGTTACAAGCACCCCATGGCCAAGATCGGTGATAAGGAATACAAAGGTTATTCACCGCTTGCATCGGGTTGGGCCGCGGTCTGGGCTGAAGAAAATACTCGGGCATCCATTTTTGATGCGATGCAACGCAAGGAAACCTATGCCACTACCGGCAGCCGTATGCTTGTGCGTTTCTTCGGTGGTTGGGAGTTTGACCATAAAGATGCCAATAACCGATTGCCCGCTCGGACAGGTTATGCCAAGGGTGTGCCCATGGGCGGGGATTTGTCTGCGGCGCCTAAAGGAAAGAACGCACCGACATTCCTGGTGGCCGCACTAAAAGATCCCATAGGGGGCAACCTGGATCGTATTCAGATTATCAAGGGCTGGGTCGATGCCAAAGGCGAAATACATGAGAAAGTGCATGATGTAGTCTGGGCAGGTAATCGTAAGCCGGATGCCAAAGGCACGTTACCTTCAGTCGGTAGTACCGTGGATGTGGCCAACGCCAGTTGGACCAATAGTATCGGCGCCACTGAACTTATTACCGTATGGAAAGATCCTGCTTTTGATCCAAAACAGAATGCCTTTTATTATGCACGGGTGATTGAAATTCCGACACCACGATGGACCGCCTACGATGCCAAATACTATAAGGTGAACATGCCGAAGGAAGTTCCGATGATCACAACGGAACGTGCGTATACCTCACCTATCTGGTACAAGCCTGAAAAAGGTTAAGCAAGTTCTTCACTCCACACAGTAGGGCTGACAAACGGGGCGCACGGTCGCCCCGTTTGGAATTGAAATCAGTGGTATTGGGGTCGGGATTGGAAAATGAAGTTGAGAATGGGGTCGCGTCTTGCAATCATATATTTTGAAATTACATTCACAACTTTCTCCGGTTTCATGAGAATTGGGACGTTGCCTCATAATCGTTGGTAAGTATCGTGGAAAATTTTTTGACCAATTGTCTGTCTTTCGTCCCTGAACCAACCCAGGCTGAATAATCTCACTCGGACTCAATCAAGATGAGTTTGTTTGTCTTGCCCCCTGAATCATGTTGCCCGGGTTTGCGGATTCCCCTCCTCTCCAATAATTTCTTTCATGTTTTTTATTCGATTGGTTCATCCAGTTTGGCAAACCCTTTACAACGTGCCTATACGAAACCAATTGACATCTTCCCTCCAAAGGCATACCATTTTACAAGATAGTCATTTGGTGTTCTGGGGCCTATAAAATACGAGAGTCTTTGTCGCCTCAGATTCAAACAAGAGGGGGTTGCTCATGAACGACCTCAGTCCACCGAAACAGTGAGGCCCGTGGCGAGCGCAGGCACGAACTTCTCGTCTAGGCGGGTCAAGAAACGTTGCTGATTAAGGGACGCCTCCCTGAAACACCGTACGTGCCCGTAGGCATGAACAAGGTCCTAAGAGACCACAAGACCTTCAGGAGACATCGAAAGAGAGCCAGAAACGTGTGGAGAATAACGTCAGTAAGGTAAATAAGTAAGAAACAAAGGAAAGGATCTCAAAGTAGGAAACCATCCACATGAATGTACTCTCCGGCAACGGCTTCTTCGAAAAAGAGCACGAAGAGAATGTTCCGCAGCCAACGGGTCAATAGCAAAACTGAATATTTCGGCGCGTGATGTGCCGGGTTGAATGTGGGCCCTCTTTCTCATGAAAGAGGGCCCGTGTTTGTTATACGTGGTTCTTCAAATAAAGCCTTAGCCACGAACGCCGATCTTCCTGAGGCTCATTACAACCTTGCACTCGCGTTGGATAAACTGGGGAACCATGGGGAGGCCACGAATCATTTTAAAATGGCTTTGGATTTGGCCCCCGAAGATCCACGTATAAAAATTCTGGAATTCTC
>QIDY01000326.1 GCA_003228495.1 Nitrospirota bacterium | reverse complement strand
TGCCTGCTTTTGCAACGTTGGTGAAAAGAGGAATATCTGCAGGGCTGTGAGTTATTCTAAGGGTGCCAGAGGCTAAGAAGACCAAACTTCCTATGAGAACGCTTCTCCAAATTATCTTCTTTATACGCTTGAACATTCCGGGCAGACTTTCTTGATTGGAGATGGGAAATTCAGAAATTCTGAAGGAAAATTGTAATTTTTAAATTACTAAATGTCAATTTAAAATATCTACACCAAATACGATTTCCCTACCAAAACCCATAGAAATATACAAAACGTAGGCATCGTGGATGCATAAGGAAGAAGGGCTTTAAGGGGAAAAGGAATTGAATGTGGGAAGGTTGAGGAAGAGTCGAACGTTCGATGTGAATCGTGAGGATTAAGATTGGCGAGGTTGGACAATGATCCTCTGCCATTCTTTTTCGGTAACAAGGTCTTTGGTCGTTTCCACTCGGTCTAGAAAAACCACGCCGTCCAAATGATCCACTTCATGTTGAAACACGCGGGCCAGAAATCCTTCAAGGGCTGTATCCATCAAGGTGCCTTTTCGAGTTTGGTACCGAACCCGAATGGCTCGATACCGTGGGACGAGACCTCGCAAGCCGGGCACGGTGAGACAGCCTTCCCAATCTTTTTCCATTTCCGATGAGGCCCAGGTCATTTCAGGATTGATCATGGCTGTCGGTTCCACGGTCGGGGCATAGGGGTAGCGGGCGTTGGGGCGTGGTGAGATGATGATTATCCGCTTGGATGCATACACTTGAGGGGCGGCGATACCCATTCCATTCTCATCAGCAACCGTAGCAAACAGATCATCGATGAAAGCTTGAAGTTGAGGATCACAAATGTCCATAACCTCGACTGCCCGTTCGCGTATGACGGGAGCGCCAAGTTCTGCAATTTCAAGCACACGAGCCATATCCTAACCCCCCGGCTGATTTCGGTTTCCAATGCTCCCAATATCCATGATTATGGTTGAACTCAAATAGGCCGTACAGTCGAGTTCCTCTGTAAAGTCATGAATTGGTGATTCTCTGAATGCTAAAGGGGCAATGCCGTCTGAACGTACTCAACCAAAGCGTTCGCTCCCGGAAATGAATGAAAGAAGTTTTTGGATTCTCTTTCTTAAAACCGATGAATTTTCTTTGTCCGGCGTTTCCCTTTACGTTCGAATACTTCGACTTCCATTTGATTGGGATTGATGTTGATCTTTGTGAAGTTGTCATCACCAACTACACGACTCGAATTTGCGAGGCGGAACTGGCCGGCATTCCCGCCGTCAATTGTCCCAGTCGTCCGGAAATGACTCGATGATGGATGGGGATATGGCCAGAAGAATGCCGAAGAAACCACGGAAACAATCTTTACCTTCGATGGCGAAATAAGCTCAATTGATAGAGAGGCGTGCACATCTCCAGAAAAAAATACGACTTTTCGAATCTGGTTGCGCTCAATGTGTTCAAGCAATTCAATGCGCTGCCTTTGAAATCCAGCCCATTTGTCTTGGGATTCATCGGACGCAGAATCCGGGACGAAGGGAACTGAAGTAACAATGATCTTGACTCGACCAGAGCCATCCTTGAGCCACCGTTTAAGGGCTCGGATCTGATCTGGTCCGAGTATTCCCGATTCCCCATCAGAGTTGAAGTATCGTTCGGTTCGAGAATCAGTGACAAAAATGTCACAGCAGCCGTCAGAATATTTGTACCAGAGGTGGTTGAGCGTGCCAACTAAACGTCGGCCACGGACGGGGATGGTTGGACTATGGCTCAGCTGGTAGGTTTGGTAGGCATGAATGGCATTGGGAAAAAGGGTTTTCCAATCTTGCTGGTCGGCCATGCTCGGCCAATTATCTTCAATCTCATGATCGTCAAGTGTCATATATGTTGGGATTTGACTCATGAGTCGACGAATATACTTTTGAGAAAAAGCGTCCCGGTAGCGTTGGTAAAACTGGGCAATGGTTTTATCTGGGTTGAAGACATTGAGATCATCAGCGTAAATCTGGTCACCCATCATAATGAGCTGGTGAATTTCTGTGCCATTTTTGATTTGTTTGAGAATAGAGCGAAAGGTCTTATCACCGCGATTGTCAAAAAAATCACCAAGAAAAGTTTTTAACAGATAGCGACATGAACCGATAACAAGAGTGCGCGATTTCCGGTTATTCCCACTAGCGGTCAAAAAGTGTCCCCCACTGATATTAGTCCAGTCTGAATTGCGAAATTCTATGTCTCCCATCTCACCTTCCGAAAAGAAAAATCCCATTTGGTATTCGTAGTGCGTTTCCGGCACCAAGCGGTCAAGAATGGCCAAACCGGTCAGGTCAAAATTCGGATTCATTTTGATTATTTGGGTTCGACTCCAGGATTGAGCTCCCTGTTTTCGGTGCCTGATGGCTCCAAAACACCGTCGAGGTTGGTCGTCAATCACATGCGCTTCTCCGCGCCCCCAAATCCGCGCGCGATTCTGTGTCGTTTCACCAACAATCGGGCCTACCGTGAGCTCGTTTAATTTCATCGTGGTCTCCTTTCGAAACCTACCAATTAGCTTAGGACTAAGGTACTGGCTTAACCGCTTCCTAAACCATTTCGGGGGCTGTGGCTTAGGAAGCTCAGGGCAAGTACTGGTATGACGTGTACCGACTTGCTGATCTAACGAATCCGATTACCTCAAATTCAATGAATAATGTCAACCTGAAATGAGATAGTTAAAAGAACAGTGATAGGCGCCTCTTCTTCAGGTCAGGGGGTAGAAGGAACCCCAGGAACCATTTCTTGGGCTTGCCCTGACCTTTGGGTCACGCAAAGTGAGAAATTTTCAACTGCTTGAGTCTTAACTGGCAAATCAAAAATGGAAGTGCAGTGCTGTCTAAAAAAAGGTTCCTGACACCTTTTAATGGAAAAACTGTTTTTGACCTGTTCGACTTCAGCCTTGAGATCTCATGACCAATCAGATGATTTGATTGAATGATCAGGCCA
>QIDY01000292.1 GCA_003228495.1 Nitrospirota bacterium | reverse complement strand
GAGATATGGAAAGAGTCAACCAGACTGAGTATTATAAAGAAAGCTATTTGACCCCTTATTCAGCGCGCAAGAATTTTGGCCGTGATCCCTAGGTTCTGGGCGGCAACGGTCAGGGCATAGTCTTGCTCCATATTCGTATTCGTGTCAGACTTGGCTAAGTTTATTAACCGGCCACACCCCTTTTCGTAGGGCCCGGGTGATATTGGAGGGATGACATCCCAAAAACGCTTCCACGGTGACGGACCGACACCCGACCTTGCCAACGGCATGCCGAATAAAACAGTCTTGCTCTTTCCACGGCAGCGAGGAATGTCTCATGGTCGTCAAGGCCAAATCAATCGCTTGCGTATTATTGCAGCGGACCAGGATATATAACCGGGGGCCAGAGAAAGGCAGGGATGACTTGCATGGGATATGACAACAGTGTCATTGTAGTTAGGCAAATTAATCAAGTCTGACACTTCTACATACTGCTACTCTGAGCCTTCGTCTATCAGACGGGGTTTATATCCTTCTGCATTGAGGATTTTTAGAATCTCCTGAATATGTTCAAGCCCCCGCGTCAGAAGGACAAACTCGACCTCAGCTGACTGAAGTGGGAGGTGGGTAAAAGCCCGCTGATGATGCACCTCAATAATATTGGCATCGGTTTGACTGATACATTTTGAGACAACAGTCAACGCCCCCGGCACATCCCTGAGTTCTACCTGCAAGCGGATCAACCGACCCGACCTCACCAGACCACGTTGAATAATTGAAGAAAGAATCAGGAAATCGAGGTTGCCACCCGAAAGGATAATCCCCACATGTTTCCCGGCAAAATACTCACGGTCTGTCATCAAAGCCGCAAGGCCAGCAGCCCCCGCTCCCTCAACAACAGTCTTTTCCTCTTTCAGCAATAACAAGACTGCCTGCTCAAGGTCATGTTCGTTCACAAGTAACATTTTCTGTACAAGATCTCGAATAATTGGAAGCGTGATTTTCCCTGGTCTCTTCACAGCAATGCCTTCTGCAATTGTCGAGGTTCCACATTCGATTGGGACCCCTTCCAGGGCTTGAGTCATGGCTGGGAAGCGTTCGGTTTGAACCCCGACAATTTTTATGCTCGGCCGTATCCCTTTTGCGGCTACTGCACAGCCCGCGATGAGTCCCCCTCCCCCCACTGGCACAATCAACATATCAAGATCAGGGTGGATTTCCAGCATTTCCAAGGCCACGGTCCCCTGCCCCGCGATGATGCATTCATCGTCGTACGGATGCACAAGTTGAAGGGCTCTTTCTAACGCCACTCTCTGCGCAACTTCACTGGCCTCCTCAAGGTTCTCGCCCCTAATCATAACCTCTGCACCAAAGCTCCGTGTCTGCTCCACTTTAGTATTGGGTGTATATCTGGGCATGACAATGACCGCAGGAATGTGAAGCCGTTGAGCATGGCAGGCGACTGCCTGGGCATGGTTGCCCGCTGACATGGCGATAACCCCCTTCTCCCGTTGAGCCGGAGTGAGGGAAAGGAGCTTGACCAATGCTCCCCGAGCTTTAAATGATCCTGTCAATTGCAAGTTTTCGAATTTGAGTACGACTTCGGCCCCGGTGATTCCTGATAAAAGGCGTGAATACACGCAAGGCGTCTTGTCAACTTTCCCGTTGATGGCATCGGCTGCATGAACGATGTCTTGCAAATTTACAGTCATTTTGGAAAGAACCTGTCAAAACCCGTCAAGATGTTATGCAGAGCATCTTATCCAGCCCCCGTCATTTATTGAATTACCGGCAATGAAGAGGAATGAAGTCCCGACTTGATGGGCCGATGTACGAAGCTCGCGGTCTGATCAGGCGATTGTGGTCTTGTTGTTCAATAATATGAGCACACCATCCGGTTATTCGACTTGCCACAAAAATAGGCGTAAATGTTTCTAGGGGAATGCTGAGCAAGAGGTAGACCACCGCCGTATAAAAGTCTAGATTCGGGTGGAGTCCCTTTTCTTCCTTCATAGTCTGTTCAATGATTTCTGCCATTTCGTACAATCGTGTGTCTGCCAGTTTTTGACTCAACCCTTCTGCCCGTCGCTTCATAATCGTGGTACGAGGATCCTCATGTTTCAAAACTCGATGACCAAACCCCGTGATTCGTTCCTTCCCCGTTAATCGTGAATGGATCCAAGATTTGGCCTTCTCCGGCTCTCCAATGGTTTGCAACATCACAGCCACGGCTTCATTGGCTCCCCCATGGAGAGGGCCCTTGAGCGTGGCAATAGCTACCGCGACCGCTCCATACAGGTCGGCCAGAGTGGAGGCTGTTACTCGAGCCGCAAAGGTCGAAGCATTCAATTCATGTTCAGCGTAGAGATTGAGTGAGATCTCCAGTTCCTTCGCCTTGTCAGGATCAATGGTACCTGTGATCAGGTACAACAGATTTCCTGCAAATGACCCCTGTGAAAGAGGCTGGAGCGGCAAAGGGTCGTGGCGGGCTTGAATCGCCCAGGAAATAAGAAGGGGGATTTTAGCAATGAGACTCGTGGCTTTTCGGATATTGGCTTCGTGAGATGGATTATTGTTGTCGGGGTCGGTCATGCCCAAGAACGAAACGGCTGTTCGGAGGATATCCATGAGATGAACGGACGAAGGAATCGTCTGGAGAAACGGTCTTACCAGGTTGGGCAATTGTTCCGCATGTTCCAACTCTGCCTGCCACGACTGCAGTTCGATAGAAGACGGAAGGTGTTCGTGAAGTAACAAATAGGCGACTTCTTCAAAGGTAGCATGTTCGGCTAACTCTTCGATGAGATAACCCCGATAACGCAAGCTCCCTGTGGTCTCGTCTATCTGGCAGATTGCCGACTCCCCTACGACTATCCCCTCCAATCCAGGTTTGGGCATAACGGTCTCCATGGAACATCTACCTTTCTTTCATCTGTCGTTCAAACTGATCATATTTTTTATACTCTAAAACATCGTAGAGTTGTTCCCTGCTTTGCATTCGTTCAATGAAGGCTTTTTGTGTCCCCTG
>QIDY01000177.1 GCA_003228495.1 Nitrospirota bacterium | reverse complement strand
TCAAAGCTGTGACGCAGGCCATTACGGCTTTTCCTATTCTCAATTCCTCTTGGTCCGATACAGGCATTGTGATGAAGCACGGAATCCATATAGGTATCGCAGTGTCCATTGATGAGGGCCTATTAGTTCCCGTAATTCGGCATGCCGATCAAAAGGCCCTGATGGCATTAGCCAAGGAAATCGCCGATCTGGCCTACCGGGCTCGGAACAAACAACTGCAGCCAGAGGAAGTTCAGGGTGGTACATTCAGCATTACCAACCATGGTGGAACAGGAAGTCTCTTCAGCACACCGATTATCCATCAGCCACAAATCGCAATCCTTGGAGTCGGAGCCATTCAAAAACGACCTGTGGTGATCAATGACACCATTGTCATCCGGCCCATGGGCTATCTGAGTCTTGCCTTCGATCATCGCGTCATTGATGGCGCCACTGCGGATCGATTTATGACCAAGGTGAAAGATGACCTGGAGCACGACCATTGGGAAACCGTCCTATGAAGGTATCGAAAGAAGCCGTCATCGTGAGTGCCGTTCGTACACCCATGGGAAGTTTTAACGGGGTCTTCAGTTCTATTCCTGCTACGAAGCTTGGGAGCTTAGCCATCAATGAAGCTCTCAAGCGTATCGATCTGTCTGGAGAACTGATTGACGAAGTGTACATGGGCTGCGTCTTGTCGGCTGGTCTTGGTCAGGCTCCGGCCCGTCAAGCGTCTCTCGGCGCTGGTCTTCCAGATTCAGTCGGAGCCACGACCGTCAACAAAGTCTGTGGCTCCAGCCTTATGACGGTCATGATGGCCGCACAGGCCATTCGTTTGGACGAAGCCGGCATTCTCATTGCTGGTGGCATGGAAAGCATGACCGGGGCGCCTTACCTTCTCACCAAAGCCAGGCAAGGCTACCGACTTGGTCATGGGGAATTAGTCGATAGTCTCGTGCAGGATGGGCTCTGGGATGTGTACAACAATTTCCATATGGGGACAGCCGGCGAACTCTGTGCGTCGAAATACCATTTGACCCGACAAGAACTCGATGACTTTGCCATGGAAAGCTATCGCCGAGCACGAATAGCCATTGCATCTGGTGCCTTCAAACAAGAAATCGTGCCCGTCGAGGTGCCTCAAAAAAAGGGTACCCCGATGGTGGTAACGGATGATGAAGAGCCCAATCGTGTGGATCTTGGAAAACTCGCCAACCTAAACCCGGCATTTCAAAAAGATGGAGTGTTGACGGTCGGCAATTCCCCATCCTGCAATGATGGCGCCGCAGCCCTGGTGATCATGGCAGAGGAAAAGGCCACCCTTCACGAAATCAAACCCATAGCGAAAATTGTGGGGTACGCCGGTGCAGCTCTCGCCCCGGAGTGGTTTACTATCGCGCCGGTCGAAGCTATTCGAAAAGTTTTGAAACAGACCGGCCTTTCTTTGAAATTAATGAAGCCTTCAGTTGCGTGGCTTTGGCTATCAATCGAGAGTTAGGCCTCGATCCAACAAAAGTCAATGTCAATGGAGGAGCCGTAGCCCTTGGACACCCAATTGGGGCTACCGGCGCTCGAATTCTCACGACACTGCTATATGCATTGAAGGCACGAGGGGGTCGCCGGGGCATTGCAAGTCTTTGCATCGGAGGCGGCGAGGCATTAGCCATGGTGATTGAGCGGATAAATTAAGGTGCGTACCTCAGGCATTTCCCGAATCAATAGGTGCTTTAATGCCACTTCATGACATTCAGCGAATAGGGATTGTGGGAGCCGGTCAGATGGGGGCCGGGATTGCCCTGGTTTCGGCCAAAGCAGGGTGGGATATCCTGATCCATGATACAAACACCGGCGCTGTTGATACTGCCCTGACACACATTCGCAAAGGCTTCGATAGACAAATCCAAGAGGGTATGACTTCAACCCCAGAGGCCGATCAAGCATTCCAACGAATACGCACAAGCCGATCCCTGGGGGACATGGTGGATGTACAACTCGTCATCGAAGCGGTCCCTGAACAAGCTGATCTTAAGTCGAGACTCTTTAGGGAACTTGGAATGATCTGCAAACCGGACGTGATTCTCGCGAGTAATACTTCATCCATCTCAATTACCAAATTAGGGGCGGCAGCAGGCCGGGACGAATTGGTAGCTGGCATGCATTTTATGAATCCAGTGCCAGTCATGAGGTTAGTAGAAATCATTCGCGGGCTCCGAACAGCCAGCGAAACGCTCACATGCCTTTCAGATCTTGCCAAGCGAATGGGGAAAACCCCAGTTGAGTGCAAGGACTCACCAGGGTTCATCGTCAATAGAATACTCATCCCAATGGTCAATGAGGCGATTTTTGCCTTCGCCGAAGATGTTGCAATAGCCGAAGCCATTGACTTAGCCATGGTTTGCGGCACAAACCATCCTATGGGCCCGCTGGCATTAGCAGACCGAATTGGGTTGGACACCGTATTGTCTATCTGCGAGGTTCTTTACGAGGATTTTGGAGATCCGAAGTTCCGACCTTGCCCACTTCTTCGAAAATACGTAGAGGCCGGGTGGCTTGGACGAAAATCAGGGAGAGGATTTTATAACTACCAGGATCAATGATTCTTCGTAACTCAGGTGGATAGACTGAAGGCCGAAGGCTGTTAGGACCAAGCAAGCATGATCATACAACAGGATTTGTCACTGATCGAACCCAAGATTGTCGAAACCAAGAAGGTCTTGAATGGATTGATCCGAGCGTAACGTACTGAGCGATGCTCTCCAGTCCTGAGGGAGATTTCTTCATGCAAAAGGCCCGAAAGCGAAAAGATCGGTTCTCGTCATTGTCCGGGCTTCCTATTGCTCATCTTTATACCAAAGATGATCTCAAGGATTGGGAGCCCGAACGCGATCTTGGGGAACCAGGAGAATTTCCTTATACGCGTGGCATCCATCCAACCATGTATCGCGGTCAACTGTGGACAATGCGTCAATTCGCCGGATTCGGGACGGCAAGTGACACAAATGCCCGCTTCAAATACCTGCTGGATCAAGGCCAAACCGGCCTCAGCGTCGCATTTGATATGCCCACGCTCATGGGACTGGATTCAGACGACTCACGTGCTCGCGGTGAGGTTGGTTATTGTGGGGTAGCGGTATCCTCGCTTGAAGACATGGAACGTCTCTTCGAAGGCATTCCTCTGGATCGAGTGACGGTCTCAATGACGATCAATGGCCCAGCTGCTGTGATTTTTGCCATGTTCCTGGCCGTAGCCGAGCGGCAAGGGATTCCGATCAATCAGCTGAATGGGACGCTCCAAAACGACATTCTCAAAGAATATATCGCACAAAAAGAATGGTTATTTCCACCTGCACCACATCTGAAGCTGATCACCGATACCATTGCCTATTGCAGTGAACATGTTCCGAAATGGCATCCAATCAGCATCAGTGGATATCACATCCGCGAGGCGGGTTCTACAGCAGTGCAGGAACTGGCCTTTACCTTGTATGACGGACTGACGTATGTGAATGCCGCCATCAAGGCCGGCCTTCATGTCGACACGTTTGCACCACAACTCTCCTTCTTTTTTAATTCACACAATGACTTCTTCGAGGAAATCGCAAAGTTCCGTGCTGCTCGACGTTTATGGGCGCAGGAAATGAAAAAGCGGTATCATCCCCAAAACCCACGTTCACTCCAGCTTCGCTGCCATGCCCAGACTGCAGGCTGTTCACTGACAGCTCAGCAACCCATGAACAATGTGGTTCGCACGACACTTCAAGCCCTCGCAGCCGTGCTGGGTGGAACCCAATCCTTGCACACAAACTCCATGGATGAAACATTGTCTCTCCCTACAGAAGAGGCGGTGACATTGGCATTGCGCACACAGCAGATCATTGCCCATGAAAGCGAGGTCACCAACACCGTTGATCCTCTCGCAGGTTCCTATTTTCTGGAACAGCTCACGAACCAGATGGAAAAAGAGGCACGTGAGTATTTCCGAAAGCTGGATGAGATGGGAGGAATGTTGAGAGCCATCGAACGTGGGTTCCCGCAACGGGAAATTCTCGAAGCTTCGCAACGTTACCAACGTGAGGTGGACGAAAAGTTGCGTATCATCGTCGGGGTCAATGAGTACATTGAGGAGAACGACCGACCCCTCCCCATCCTAAAAATCGGGCCGGAGGTTGAACAATCCCAGGTTGAGCAATTGAGTTCGTTGCGTGCCCGTCGGAAGACACCTAAAGTATCAGAAACCCTTCAAGCTATCCGACGTTTCGCAAGCTCGGACCAGAACCTCATGCCCTATCTGATTGATGCCCTGAAGGCACATGCCACATTGGGTGAAATTTGTTCAGCATTAAAAGAAGTCTTCGGCACATATCAGGAACCAGTCGTACTGTGAGACTTTTGGCCTACTCATTAAACTGTGAGACTTTTGGCCTACTCATTAATGGGGAACATTGAAAAGGCTTAGGACTAATTAACATGAAACTCGGTAATTTTAATATTTTTCCGGTAACAGACGGTCGGTTTCGACTTGATGGAGGCGCTATGTTCGGCGTGGTGCCGCGTGTACTGTGGGAGAAATGTTGTCCGGCCGACGATCTCAATCGCATTCCATTGAGCCTCAGGTGTCTACTGATTCAAGCACATGGAAAGAACATCCTTGTGGATACAGGAATCGGTTCCAAAAACGACAAAAAATTTGAACACATGTTTGCCGTAGAACGAACACCTTCTCTTCACGAATCATTGGGTACCTTAGGCCTTTCCTCAAATGACATTCATCTCGTGATCAATACCCACCTACACTTTGATCACGCCGGAGGCAATACGTTTCAAGACAAGGAAGGTACGACGCTCCCGACTTTCAAGGAGGCAACATACCTTATTCAACGTGGAGAGTATAAGGATGCCCTTCAAGCTAATGAACGGACCAAGGCTAGTTACCGTCCGGAAAATTTTCATCCCATTATGGAATGCCATCAGTGGGAATTTTT
>QIDY01000365.1 GCA_003228495.1 Nitrospirota bacterium | reverse complement strand
TATACTACCGCGTTGAAAGTTGGGACGACACGTGTGGTTTTAGATATGGTGGCGAAAGGGTTTGTGCCATCATTTGATTTGGAATCTCCCGTTCAAGCAATTCGGACATTTTCTCAAGACCCTAACTTGCAAGCTGTTGTCAACCGGCAACATGGCGGAACCATTTCAGGGTTGGACATTCAACGGGAGTATGTCCATCAGGCCCGTATCCTCTTAAAGAATATTGATGAAGAAACGGCTTGGATTATCCAGGAATGGGAGGATGTTCTTCATCAATTAGAACATAACCGGCTCCAATTGGTCGGAAGGATTGATTGGGTGACCAAGCGATGGTTGCTCGACACCTTTGTACAAGATGAAGGGATTGGGTGGGACGATCCTTGGCTGGCCAGTTTGGATTTGGAATACCACAATCTTGACCCGAATCGTGGGTTGTTTAGGGGCTTAGAGGCCGAAGGACGAACCTTCAGAATCTGTGACGACCAAGATATTGAAGAAGCCATAAAGCAGGGACCATCCGATACACGGGGCGGGTTGCGCGGGTTGTGTATGCAACGGTTTAGTGAACAGATTACGTCAGTGCAGTGGGAACGAATCGTTTTCCAACAAGCTAAGGAGAATGTTGTCTTTGACTTGGCAGATCAGGTTGACCCAGACAGGGTCGCACAATGTCGAGCTATGATTGAACAATCTGAAACTCCGAATGATTTTTTAACGGCAGTGCCCGCAGGAAAGTAACTCATCTGGAGGTCGAACATGCGCAATAATCATTTGACATATGTGTTAGGCGTTGACAGTTTAGAGCGAAAGGAACGTCCAACCGATCCGCTCTCAAGACCACCTGGACCCGGCGATCAGGATCATGGTCCTAAACGGCCAGAAACGGATTCCCCCTCACGGGATAATCTTCTGAAGCGAATGCGTCGAGTCGATCCTAAGCAAGCCGAACGATATCGGCAACGGACAGGAGAATAGACGGCATGGGGCAACAAGGAGACTTTCTTCAGGTCTTAGGAGAGCAAGGCTATGACGTCGAGCGGGTTTTTTCAAGCCACAAGGTTGATGCCTTGCACGCATCGGGAATGGTGACGACTGGAACAACTGTATTGGCAATGAAATATCGTGATGGGGTTCTTGTCGCAGGTGATCGACGTGCTACTGCGGGTAATGTGGTGATGTATGATCGCACGGACAAGGTTTTGGAGTTGGATCGCTATTCTATTTTAGCCATTGCCGGTGTGCCGGCCACCGCATTCGAGATGGCCAGGATTCTCGAGCATTCCTTTAAGTATTATCGCCGGAGCCAATTGCAGGATTTAAGCTTTGAAGGAAAGTTGCGCGCGTTATCCACGCTCTTGAAAAACAATGCTCCCGCAGCATTGTCCGGAACAGGAACCGTGGTTCCTATTTTTGCCGGCTATGATCTCCACGATACCTGCGGGAAAATTTTCTTCTACGATATTCTGGGGGCGGAATTCGAGGCGGTGGAATATGCGGTATCGGGATCGGGTTCTTCGACCATTCGAGGAATTATGTTTTACCTCAATCGATGGAGCCAGCGCACTATGGTCGAGCTGGATGAGGAAGAAGCCTTAACTCTCGTCCTGCGTCTTATGACCAGCGCAGCCGAGTTTGACTCCGCCACAGGTGGGATTGATACCCAGGCGCAGTTGTACCCGATCGTGAAAGGCATTTCTGCCGAAGGGGTTCGGTCAATCCCTGTTGAACGATTGAGCCAGCTCTTTTCTGAAAAGGTTGTGAATCATGTATGACGAACCCTATCGGTGGATAGAAGCGGTCGCCAACCGACGGCAGTATTTGGATGACCAATTTATCCATGGAAGTCCGTTAGTCGGGATCTCTTGTGCTCAGGGGGTTTTGCTGCTGACCTTTAACCGAGGGACAGAGAAAATCTATGAAATTTATGACCGCATTGCTCTTGGCGGGATGGGGCATCCGGCCGATTTAGAGAAATTGCGTTTTACGCTGTTAGATATGGCTCATGTCGAAGGGTTTCAACGTTCACCTTCAGATGTCACGGCGTCGCGACTGTTAAAAAATGGCTTAGCGCCCGTGATTAAACCGGCTTTTGAGGAAATAATGCGGGCTCCCTATATAGTGAAAATTCTTTTGGTGGAACTCGGGACTTCGCAGGATCGTGATCATCTCTTTACCATGGATTATGATGGGATGTTTGCCGAGCAACGGGAGTTTGGGGTGCTGTCTGCCTCTTCTTCCAGTGGAGATCGCCTTTCCGCAGAATGGAAAAGTTTTGGTGTAGTGGCATCCTTATCATCTGCCTTAGAAATTGGGCTTCGATTGTGGGGAGTGGCAAGCCTGCTTCAGGACTCTTCCACTTCACCTGAAGTCAAAATCGAGGAAAAAGATAAGCCATCATCCACTTCACCGTCCGAGACTCCTGAGGAAGCCGAGGTAACGACACGGATTCGAGAAATGTTAGCCAATGAAACATTAGAATGTGTGTTATTGGATCGAGAGAGCGGGAAAATGGAAACCTATCGTTCTCTAGGCCAATCCGACCTTCAGCCCTTGATTCCTACCGAGTTCCAGCCCGCCACCTAATCGTGGGTGGGTGAGGTACCTATGCACAATCGAATCTTCGGGATAGAAACCGAATATGGCCTGCTCATTAAGGCCGATCAACCGGACGTGTCGCCTTCATGGATTGCCCGCCGTATCATCCAACATTTGTTTGGTCAGAAAAAACATGGGGTGATTGATTGGCATTACCGTGGGCATGATGAACCTCCGGGCAATGGAGGCTTTTTGCTCAACGCGGGGCGGATGTATGTCGATATGGGGCATCTAGAATATGCCTCGCCGGAATGTCACTCTCTTTGGGATCTGATCGCCGTGGATCGTGCCGGAGATTTATTGTTGCAGGATTGCCTGGAAGAGCTTGAACTTTCTGACCAGGTGTCGATTATCAAAAATAATATTGATCATGAAACGGATGCCACATTTGGCTGCCATGAAAATTATCTGGTCTCGCGGGATTTTCCGTT
>QIDY01000127.1 GCA_003228495.1 Nitrospirota bacterium | reverse complement strand
CGTCCTAATGTGGGCAAATCTACTTTGCTCAATGCCTTAGTGCGGGAAAAAATCGCCATTATTTCCGATAAACCCCAGACAACGAGAATGCCAATTTTGGGTGTGGGACATTACCCTCAGGGACAACTGGTTCTGGTTGATACTCCTGGCCTTCACACGCCCCATCATCGACTCAATGCCCAGATGGTGCAATCGGCGTTAGGCATTTTAACCCAATCGGACGTGGTCTATGTCATCGTGGATAGTCAGGTTGCGCCAGGTCCAGGCGATCAGTATGTCATTGAACAAGTCACACAGGCCAATCAAGACCGCCCTTTTCAAGCAGTGTTTTTATTATTGAATAAGGCGGATGCTGTTGCGAAGTCCCGTTTGCTGCCTTTGATCGAACAGTACCGAACGCGGTATCCCTGGACAGAAATTGTCCCGCTTTCAGCAAAAACGGGATTGCATGTGTCTCGGTTGGTTGAACTGACATTTGCCTGTCTCTCGGATTCTTCGGCCTTGATGTATGAAAAAGATTTTCTCACGAATCAATCCATGCGCCAAATGGCAGGGGAGATCATCCGCGAAAAAATCCTCGCATCGACACATGCCGAGTTGCCGTATGCTGTGGGAGTGTTTATTGAAGAATTTCAGGAAACAAAGAAACTGACCACGATTCAAGCTATCATTCTTGTCGAAAAATCTAGTCAAAAAGGTATTATTATCGGCAAAGGTGGACAGCGGTTGAAAGAAGTTGGCCAATTGGCTCGTGAGGAAATGGAACAGCTCTTTTCCATGAAAATATTTTTGGAAATGTTAGTAAAGGTGAAGGCTGGATGGCGAGATAACTCTCGGATTTTATCCGATTTAGGCTATGGAGTGTGAAAAGTGAGAAGCAAGGGCTCAGAAAATTCTGTAATTCATTTTCGCCATCTTTCTTTCCCTCCCTCCTCTTTTAACTCCTTACTTTTTACTTCTCACTTTTCACTGAGTTGGAGAACGCCGCTGGCGAGCTTTTTGAACATTTCCATCAAGAGACCTTCTCTATGCCATTAGTACGAACCCGTGGCGTCATTCTCCGAAGCCAGCGATGGGGCGACGCGGACCGGATTGTAACCGTGTATTCTCACAACCTCGGGAAAATTCGTGGTGTAGCCCGTGGAGCACGCCGCATGAAGACGCGATTCGGAGGCGTGCTTGAACCATTTGGTCTGATTGATTTAACTCTCTTCCAAAAAACTGCCGAAGCGTTAGGGCAAATTAGCCAAATTGATTTGGTTGCAAGCTATTCCTCGATTCGAGAGGATTTGACCGTCATGACGGCCGCAGCCCGGATGGTCCGGATGGTCGATGCCATCACCGTGGCCCATGACCCAAATCCTGCCATGTTTGCGGCCCTTGTCCATGGGCTAGAAGCCTTGAGCCCAGAAGAAGATGTGGCTCTGACAACACTCTTGTTTCAAATCCATGTGCTGAGTCATACGGGGTTTCGTCCACAATTTGACTGCTGTACGGAATGTGGGAAGCCGGCTCAACATCATAGACCTCAGTGGTTTTCTCCGCAGTTAGGAGGCGTGGTTTGCCAGGAATGTGTTCAGCGAGGCATGGGGCGCATGCTGTCTTTGTCAAAGGGGAGTGTGGCCTTTATTGAACAAGCTAGACGATTAGCCCTGCCTCACTTGTCTCGCTTAAAAGCGATGGGGAGTGTGCGGATGGAGGTCGAAACCGCCATGGAAGCCTACTTTCAAGCGATTGTGGGAAAATCCCTTCCAACATTTGACCAATGGATTTGCTAGGATTGAGGGCGAGAAGGATAAAAGATTATGCCAAATGAACTGCCACTTGAACCCATCGATATGGAATGGTTCGATAAGGGCGTCATGAGCATCACCTGGAGCGATGGTCATAAAGGTGTCTACCCCGTCCGGTATCTGCGCCAACATTGTCCCTGTGCCGCCTGTACCGATGAATGGACTGGAGAATTACGCCTGAAACCCGACTCGGTTCCATTGCTCATCTTGTTGGAAGACATTGAACCCGTGGGACGCTATGCCTTCCGTATCAAATGGAGTGATGGGCACGACACTGGAATTTACTCCTATACTGCTCTCCGTCGCATGTGCCAATGCGATATCTGTGAGCCCAATAAGCCCAAAAAGAAACAGCTGCTGTAACCTATTCAGCCTTCCCTGAAATTTCTCTCCCTCAAGTTTTCAAGAAAATATTCATTGATAGGCGAGAGGAAAAAGAACACGGCAGAAGCTGCAAAAACTAGCGGACGAGCGCGTCGTGGGGAGAGAGCGAAGCAGGTTGGATTGAAGAGAATTCATTAATTGCGCGCGAGGCCTCTGAGACATAGAAGGCATACTGCGGTTCAGGATAATTTTTTACGATGGACTGAAAGGTACGAAGGGCCGTATCCCAATCAGCAGATTGGGATGCCAACTCTGCAAGATGAATGGAGCATGAGGCAGCCATAGCTCGTGGATCCACAGCTAAACGAGAACTCCGGGTACTCGAGAGTTTTTTGAGGAATTTTGGAACAGGGATGGGAGAATCATCAAGCGAAATAGGTTTGGGAGCAGAATTCAGTACTTCAAGGCTTTTTTTTATTTCTTGAGTATTCGATCCTGACAGGCAGTAGTTATACGCATCCCACAAGCTAATAAAGGCATGGTTTTCAAGGGCAAGCTCTCCGGGATTTTTTGGCTGAAGGCTATGGCAACCCACCAAGCTGAGACTGATAAGGCAGAGACCCATCAACCAGATTGGGCTTTTCATGTTTGTGTTATAGTTCATCGTCAAGAAAATATAATATTCAATTCACTATTATTTTATGGCCGTTATTGATAACAGCAAATTCCATGCTTGATTTTAATTCGCAGATAATGCCAAATTTTGGAGAAATCTTGCAGCAAAGTCATAGGCATAAGGCACAGTGGAGTCTGTTCTAAGTCACAATGTGTGTCATTTATGTAACAAAAATTATGGCAATTGGGAGTGGTAAGTTAAGCAAAAACAAGTATTTCAATCTTAATATTAATGAAATGGTTTAAATTCATACTCACTAAATAGACG
>QIDY01000112.1 GCA_003228495.1 Nitrospirota bacterium | reverse complement strand
CCACGGCCGCCGCTATCGACCGATTGGTTCACCACTCAACCATCCTTGAACTGGACAACGACAGCTATCGAGCCAAGCAGGCAAAACAACATCAAGGCAGCTGAAGATGAATGTTGACCCGGCAGGGTCAACTAAACACTAGGGAAGTGTAATTGTCGCTGGAGGGGAAGTGTAATTGTCGTTGACTAACCATCCCTAATAACACCATCCTTGTAATTTGCCTTCACTTTAAACCTCCATAGTATCTGTCAAGTTTCTACTTAAACAGGTGAGTTTCCCATCTTGTATCCACAGCATTGATAGAAAAATTTACCCATAAAAGTCTCCTTACTTAAAGTTGTTCATGATTTTATTGACATGATAATTCCGGATTTCCCAACGAGTGTCTTGAACCTTTTCCGATCACCTTCTGCGATTGAAGAATCGAAACCATCTGAGATCCATGCACGGTACAAAATCCACATGTCCTCATCATCATCGTATTGTTGAAAGGCTCCCAAATCAGAGTACCTCATGACATCGAAATCTTCTTCATATTCGCATCCACCATCGTCAAGAACGCCTCGGATTCTGTCGTATGCTTTGTATTCCTCTTTATCAACCTCAAAGTCTTCATCTTCCTCTGAATAGCAGTCTGAATATTCCAAAACAAGATGGGTCCCACAAAAGTTATTCTCGGAAAAGGAACCTCCTCCGGCATACCCCTGCATAAAAGAATAAGTATGCCCATTATTAAGAACCACATCCATCATATAGATTCGGTTGGTCAGTAAATCGTCAGCACGTTTTTCCACTAGAGCATAGACAACATACCTTGACACCCCTTCCGGGAGGTCGCCCTCCATGATTTTGAGATATTTTTGGGTCTTCAAACTGCACGTTTCCAGTGACACCACTCATTGGCATCCTCCTTTATAATTTGTCCATCCTAAATCCATGATGGCATACGCATACGCTCACCTGATCGGACTATATACCTTTGAAACTTTTTTAGTAATTTTGCTTCAACATAACAGTGAAAATATTGATGCTTATTCACTCAGGATATAATCTCTCAATACCTGACCACTTCTACCCAGTGGTTGGATTTCCCTGCCATTAAGGACAAATTTGACGCCACCTGCGTTGCCCAACCAAAGATGAAAGGCTTCATCACTGCTAAGGTCCATTTTCTGACCCGGATTCATTGTACCCTCATAAATAGTTTCACCATCGGTCCTTACTTTTAGCCATGTTCTTTCAATTGCAATAATTTGCATTGAATTCATCTGTGAGGTATTCGATAACGATCCTACAAAAGCAAGAATAAAACAGAACAGTAAAAATGTGCCACCGTATTTGATTATTTTACTGGTTCCTTTTTTTGCTTTAGGTGCTGAATGAATAGGTGTGCTTGGTCTATGCTCTTTCCTCAACGAGGCTGCCAATGCGCGTTGGCCACTAAAATCAGAGGGTTCAGGTGCTTTACGAACTTTAGTTTCAGGTTTATCCGGGCCACCTCTCTTACCAAATTCCTTGGGTTCAGGCACTTGACTAACTTCAGGTTCCGGTTCGCTCAGAACTCCCTTGTCTTCAAAATATTCTTTCGCCGCATAAAACTTGACAAAACGATTCATTGTCATTTCGTCAAAACTGCTAGCGATAAGGGCTTTTCCGAGAAAGGAGAAATTCCCTCTTTTTAAGAATCTATATCCTGAATAAGCTTTAACGAGAACTTTTTGCGTCTCCTTCTCCAGGGTGTTGAAGGCTACAAGCTTCATGACCTTTCTCAAAGACAGTCCCCTCTGAATTGCGAACTTGGTGCCCAGAGCAAGAAGGAGCTTGTTTTGAGCCTGCGGGCTGAGACTGTTGTAGAATCCGAATCGCCCCAGATTCTTCAATCCGAGGCCATCCTTTTCAAGTGCGAGAATCATCTCAGCACCCCCGAGAAGGATCCCCAACTTCTCGAGGTCTGAAAGCCCTCTTTCAAAAGCACGTCCAGTGACATATTCCAGTGCCACAACCGCTGCAAGACCTAAATCCACCTCATCCGAAAGAACGAGCATGTCGCCTTTGCTGGTTCGGATTCTCTTGCCGCTATAATAAAAGTTCAGAGATTTACCCTCAATGGAACTTGATGCAGGAGAACTTTTAAGCCAGTATGTCTTCCTGTCTGTACGGTCTTCAATGCGGTCTTTTCGTATCTCGTAGAGAACCCTTCCACCCCCCTCCCGAATCTGATTGCCTTTGATTGTTAGTGCTTTGCTTGATCCACGGGTTTCGATTTTGTCCTTCAAAATTGTAAAAACTGAATTGAAATGTTTGTCTTTGACATCTACTCTCATTGCGGTTTCCATTCCCTCTTTAGAACTTCGAAATCGTCACCGTTCCATAGGTAATCCAGTTCACCCCCACACCCAGAACCGGCTTGTCCTGATAGGCCTTCCTCACAGCCTCAGCGTAACAGGACAGCTGGGGCAGGTAGTATGCGAAACGTTTCTCCAAGTCCTCGGTCACATCGGACTTGTGGTCGATGATCCAGTACCCTCTCTCAGTTTCCACGAGAAGGTCCACGTATCCAGACACAACGCTTCCGGTGTCATTGAGGGCCAAGATGGGAACCTCTTTCTTGATCTGACTTGGGGTGAGTGTTTCATCCAGCCATTGATCAAAGGCGGCGATACTCATGTAGATGGCCTCAAGCTGCTGCTCGGTGATCTCCGCACCGGTTGCCCCAGGAATTCGCTTCATCCTTTCATGGGCCGCAGAGGCTATTTCAAAGCAGCGATGCAGGAAAGTTCCTCTGTCGACAGCGGAAAGGTTCAACTCCAAGGTGAGAGGCTGCCCGTATTCGTGAATTACCGTATCTCCAGAAGCGGTGCAAGTTTCGTCGTGCTGGTCCGATGGTGAAATGGAGTCGGGAGTTAGGCCTTCCGGCAAATCACCGTGAACAACGGCACGCCTACCATAAACTGGAAGATCTGACGACAAGTCTCCGATTTCCTCTTCGGCTTCTGGCGGGCTGTCTTTCGCTCCGGCGTTTACTCTGCAGTCGAACTCCGCATCGCCTGTCTTCATCCTGTTCCCGACAACCTCAAT
>QIDY01000237.1 GCA_003228495.1 Nitrospirota bacterium | reverse complement strand
CACTTAGCGACCTATCGATACAGCCAGATCCTCTTCGAAAAGACCACCCCACGGTATCTGGAGCCATTCTACAAAAGGATTCTTTCTACAAACTGTCACTTCCAATTCAAATAAGCCTCCAAGATAAATCAACGTTCAGCACGATGGTGATTCTGAATCAAGCGAAACAACCATTCACTTTGAATGTCCCCGGCATACCGACATCAATCACCCTTGACCCAGAGCACCATGTGCTCCTACGGCTTCAACGCGAACAATTGCCTCCTATGCTCAATGGCTGGGACACCGATACTCGTCGTATTCTGGTTCACGCCAAGACAGCTTCAAAAGAAGAGGAAACCGGCCTCCAGGCTCTCATGCGACGAGTCCAGGGACAGCCGGATATCGAGATACGCCAAAACGATTCCCCGGTAATAACGGATGAGGCTTCATACCTCATCATCGGAACTCCGGCTCATCAGCTCTTGGAGTCGAAAACATTGAAGGCGTGCGACAAGAACGTTCAGATTGAATCAGGACGCATCACCATACTGAAACAGCCCTTTGCAGGTCCCGATATGGCGTTTCTCATTACCTGCCCTCATCCAAACTTCCCCAATCGCACCATCTCCCTCTTTTTCGGACTATCACCCGAGGCCATCACGTCCGTTGCCCGCCTGCTCTTTTTTTATGGGTGGGATAGTTACTTGGTTTTTGAACAGGGCAGGGTTGTTGCCCGCGGGATGTTTCAGCCAGTACACTCTGCTCGTGAGTTCAGCATTCCAACACCATAAAGGGTTAATACACCAAAAAATATTTAACAACGATCTGTGAAAATCCCCCTCCTTTGTAAGGAGGGGTGAGGGGAGGTAGAGACAACAAATGACTTGGCGATTCCTAATCAAAAACCTGGCAGCATGGGTAATTGGAACCATGTGGTTCGCATTATTCAATCCTGTGTGGGCTACTGAACCTTCTGAAACCCCCAAGCCATCTCAACAAAACGAATCCGAACCCCATTTGGCCAATATTCAGCAACTGACCTTTTCAGGGAAAAATGCGGAAGCCTATTTCTCACCAGATGGCTACACACTCGTGTTTCAGTCCACGTTGGAACCAGACGGAAAAACTCTGCGATCCTGTTATCAAATTTACACCATGAATCTAGATGGCTCGAACGTACGCCGTGTCAGTACAGGGCTGGGCGGTACTACATGTGGCTACTTTTTCCCAGGAAGCCGACGGCTTTTATTTTCCTCAACCCATTTTGTCAACTCCCACTGCCCGCCGAAACTTCCACGAACGGAACGGTACCGATGGGCACTGGACAATTACGATATTTTTTCCATGAATGTGGGCGGTACCGATTTGCAACGCTTAACTTCCGCGCCAGGTTATGATGCGGAGGCCACCATTGCTCCGAACGGAAGGACCATGGTGTTTACGTCTGTTCGGGATGGCGATTTGGATCTTTATTCCATGAATATCGATGGGAAAAACATCAAGCGATTAACCAAAGAAGTGGGCTACGATGGTGGAGGATTTTTCTCTCCGGACAGCAAACGGATTGTCTATCGGGCACATCATCCCAAAACCGAAACAGAGGTGAAAGCCTACCAAGAATTATTAGCCCAAAACCAGGTCGAACCTTCTAATTTAGAAATCTTTATAATGAATGCGGACGGATCAAACAAAACCCAAGTGACTGACAATGGGCGATCCAACTTTGCACCCTATTTTTTTCCTGATGGGAAACGCATCATTTATTCCTCGAATGTAGTCACGCCACCCGAGCATCCAGGTCGTCCATCTTTTCATCTTCATGTCATTGGTGACGATGGCACAAAGCCCGACCAAATCACCTTCAATGGGAACTTTAATAGCTTCCCCATGTTCTCTCCTGATGGCCAGCAACTCGTGTGGTCCTCAGACCGCAATACCACCAAGCCACATGAATTCAACATCTTCCTCGCAGACTGGGTCCCGTAAGTTAATTCCCCTCCTTTGTAAGCAATGGTCGCGCCCTGCGGGACGCAGCAAGCAAGGGTTAGGGGAGGTAGAGACATGCAAAAACCGACAAATCTCATATCAGTGCATTATCTTCTCTTTCCGTATCCTTTACCCCACATTGGTCCTTGATTACAAAGGGGAAGATTCAGAAACCAAATTTCTCTTTGCACCGTCATTCCTGTGAAAGCAGGAATCCATCCCTACTTTTCTTGGGAATATTCTGTGACTGACCAACCGCCCACTCCACCCTCACCTCAACGTCCGCCGTTTCATATCAGCCATACCAGTTCAATAATTTTCGGACTGTCTGGATTCCTCATTCTGGGCATGTTCTATTTCCTTGCCCCATTTGATAGTCCGACCATCAATCTCCTGCGATCATTTGAACATCCCCTCCTAGATCAAATAGGCACAGTTGGCAATCACTTGGGCGATGGACTGACTCTCGTTTTGATCTCGTTAGCCATCGGGGCCATCGGCTACGTCGGAAACTCACAAAATCTAAAAATGCTCGGCTTTTATTCCCTCCTCGCACACGGACTGGCCGGCCTCTTCACACAAATCCTGAAACACAGTCTAGGTCGGCCTCGGCCTCGTCACATGGATAAAGGCCCCTGGGAAATTGAACCATCGTTTGAAAGTGGGTATGATTCCTTCCCTTCCGGCCACGCCTCCGCCTCCTTCGCCGTGACCACAGTTCTGGCCTATTATTATCCAAAAGGGAAATTCCTCTGGTTTGGGCTGGCGGCCTTCGCGAGCATGTGCCGCATAACTAAAGGCTCACACTTTCCCACCGATGTTTTGGGAGGACTCCTGCTAGGTATTGTGACCGGATTAGCGTTGGTCTATGCCAAAAACCAATGGCAAGAGATTGGCCGGCAAGCGCTAGCCCATGGGCTCCCCTGGCTCGTCACCGCATTCGGTCTCATCTGGATTCTTGTGCCACACCCAGGAATTGAATTAGACCCTTCACTCTCACTTTTCCTTGGACTCACATTTATTTTGGTTGGCCTAGGACTGCGTCTCTGGTGGATACGAGAACGTGTAACGCCCAATCCACCTTCTGATCTGAAGGTTCCAACCTGGCCGC
>QIDY01000227.1 GCA_003228495.1 Nitrospirota bacterium | reverse complement strand
CACTGTCGTCATCGGTGGGCTGGTCACCTCCACCGCCTTGACCCTGCTTGTCTTGCCGACTCTGTATGTGTGGGAAGAACGATTCCGCGAGAGATGGACCCGGCGACGCCATAAAGAAATCGAATCAACGTGACATCCTATGGAGCCATAAAACGTGATGCATAATGAAGTGGGGTCATGGAAGTAAGGTCATTGCTGCCTTTGTACATCATGTCATCGAGACGTGAAAACGACGATGATCTACGCCCATGTTCTCAATCATGGCCCATCAGGCGTTCAGAGTTCCATTGATGGAATTTGACCTCACGTCGAAGATGAAATGGAGATCAAAATTCCCCTCCGTGCTAAAAAGTCCACCTCAATGCAACGCGATGACATCTTGCGAATAATGGCCAATGCAATTTAGACTTTCCCTGTGTCTTATACGGATCAGAAACCCTATTCCACCTATTTTGCGGATCAATCTAAACATTGTTAGGGCTGAAAATAAGCGATGATTACTACTAACCTATACACCAACGTGTGTTCCAGATTAAAGTCGGAGAATCCACAGGAACATGCTTCACGATTGATCTTGAGGGAAAGCAATACATAATTACTGTCCGTCATGTAATTGATGAGTAGAATCCAGGCGAAAACGTTCAAGTGTTCCACGAGAACCAGTGGAAGCACATTGTTCTATCATTTATACAGGATAATAGCGGACAGCACTTTTTTCTTGATGGTCACAATAACCCAGGGTTTTCCGGTGGCCCGATAGTTTTCAAAGAGCCGAATAAGAATGATTTTAAGGCGGCTTCGGTCATTTCAGGTTACCGTTACACAAATGAATTAATCTTTGCAGGAGAAATTCAGGTGCCATTCGCGTACCGCTATAACACAGGAATTATCATTTCATGCGGCATAAAGCATGCTGTCGATTTAATTGAAGGTAATCCAAAGGGGTTACCAATAAATGCATAACAAGCACCTGCAGCCGATCCGTCAACCCCCCGCTCCTCGTTCCTTGTCCCTCTGGGCTGTCGGGTGGCTGATGTGAAGCGTTGGGCGGCGGAGTGAGATCTATGAGCACGTTCGCAGAGAGGATTCATCCCCACGTAGTCAGGGAACTTGAGCGCGCTATCGCGGCAGAACGGCAAGGTGATCCGAGCCTGGGATTCCATCACCTCGAATGTGCCCATGTACTCGGACAATCAGTAACCCGGGAACACGTTCGCACCCACTGGGCAATGCTTCTTTGGGGAGTGCGTCGGAGGCATTTCCGAGAAGTAGCCGGCCAAGCACTCCGAATCGTGGGAGCTGCCACAACGACGGGGTTCGGTCTCGTTCCCTCGGGCAATACTGGCGGCTCCAATGTAAGTCCGTTTCGTCGTCTCCCCATCCCGCTCGAACTTCAAACGATTATCGACGAGGCTCGTACAGAGTAGACTCTCAACCTTCCGAGATCCGCCGCCCAACACGCGTTTGCAGCTAACCGGAGAGGGCTCTGGTGCTATGTGGAGGGAGCAGGCGTTTTGGTGCCGGCGGCTGAATCGCCGATCCGTTATACGGCCAGGGTGTTCCATCGCGGAACCATACATGCATAATGAAAGATTCAAATGAAAAAAACGCTCGGAAATGACCAAGCTTGGATTCATCAGATATGGAGGACAGACAGGCATATCGATTTATTTGGGCCGTATACTTGAACTTGTTTGGCCCTCTGTCCTGTCCGAAGAACAAAAGCACAGCGATTCAGGTTGCCGCGTCTTGAACGATCCGCGCGGCATCTTCGATCCTGAAGTTCGTCTCCGCAGAAAAACAATACGCATGCCTGCCCCCAAGCCCTCGCTTGAAATTACGCAACGACTACATTTGTTACACGGACATGTTGCTTTCCATAGGCCAACCGTTTATCGTTTGACGGTAAACGATGAAGATGGCACAATAAAGTGATTAAGAGCTTTAAATGCAAAGATACGGAAAAGCTGTTTAACCGGAAATTTGTCAGGAAATTTTCAGGGATCGAACGGCAGGCTGTGAAAAGGCTTGATCGTCTGCATGCGGCACCGAATCTTGAGACGTTAGCCAACTTGAAGGGCAACCGGTTTGAACTGCTGAAAGGAGACCGTAAAGGCCAGTATAGTATTCGCATTAACGACCAATGGCGAATCTGTTTCGGGTGGGATGAAGGTGCAACCGATGTTGAAATTGTCGATTACCATTAAAGGAGAGCATGATGTCTGATTGGAGGGACCCTATCCATCCTGGTGAGCATCTCGCGGATGAGCTAGAAGAAATCGGCATGAACGGGCATGAGCTAGCCAAACGGCTCGACTTGCCGTTTAACCGGATTTATCAAATTCTACGAGGAGAGAGGAGCATTACCGCTTCCACAGCGCTTAGGCTTGGGAAATTTTTTAATGTCCATCCTGAGTTCTGGATGAACCTGCAAAAAAGCTATGATTTACAAGTGGCGCAGAAAGAAGAGGGACGGAACCTAAAAAAGATCAAGCCTTTTCAAGCCACCAAAATGCAACGACCTGCACACGTGGAGTTAAATGTCTAGGGCCGATAAAAACGCCGGGGAACATTTGAGAGCAGGGACAACAACCATGGGATTTTGTGAAGGCGAATGTTGTGAATATTGTAATGGCAAAATCGTTGGCCAAAAGGTTGATCTCTCGAAAAAAGTTCGTGGAAAATATGTCTTTTTCAAAAATGTACCAGTCGGGAAGTTCTTTCTTCCATGTATTCGCTGTGAGTGCGAGACTTATCGATTGAATCAATTCTATTCCCCGTGGCTTACTGCGGGGTTACCGAACAAAGGGAAGAGCTTGAGAAACCGTGGGGTCTCAAAGCGAATCATATTTCCACTGAATACCCCGTGGCTTATGGCGGGGATTTTTTATTAGAAGCATAGCTCGATCATCCACTTCCCTTGTGCTCTATCGTGCTAGAACACCTCTACAAATCCCACCCGTAGTGGCCTCACCATAACCTGAAAACATAGGCTGGCCAATGTCAGGTCCTTGTCTTGCCGACTCTGTATGTGTGGGAAGAACGATTCCGGGAAACGTGGGCACGGCGACGCAATAAAGA
>QIDY01000256.1 GCA_003228495.1 Nitrospirota bacterium | reverse complement strand
TGTGCAAGTGGGTGTCACCCCAAAGTGGTAGGTTAGGGAAGTTGCGCTGGGCATAGGGGGAATACGGCTGTGTTCTGGCCACAGCGGTCAATGATTCCGGGTCGTCGGTGACTAACCCCCCGCCTGCTGACAACGCGCTTTGACTCAATCCCAACGTCAGGCATAACGCGAGGACAACGCCTGTTCCCTGAGAGAACTTGTTATGTTTTTTAGATGGTTTTGGTGAACCTTCACGGTGCATGACTTTCGTGTCTCCTAAAGATTGCTGAGAAAAAAGTGAGAAAGTGCCTTGCTTCATGTAAATAAAATGCGTGGCTGACGTTTGTAACCCTTCCATGGACAAGTGTCAATACCTCCTGGTTACTTCTTGCGATGTCGTTGTGGCAACGCATACGCCGTTGCTCAAAAGAGTGGTTGTTGGGGGGATTCCCGTCTTCCCAGGGCATAAAAACGTATGGTGTTGGTGGCAATATCCACCTCAGGGTTGGGCTTTAGACTGTGTTTAGGAATGGATTCCTTTTAGGCGTTCCAATCGTTCATCTTTTAATTCAATCCATAGGGACTTGTCTCGGGTAACCGTCACCGTACCAGGCTTTTGGCCTTTGGCTTTTTTGACGAATTTTCGCAAAGTATAGATCACTTCGCCTTTTCCGCTCTTTCGTAAATCACTAAACCAGAGGGTTAAGGTGGCTGCGTCTTTCAGGGTTTCATGTGGCGCTGTTTGTCCTTTTTCCAACCGGACGATGACATGTGAGCCCGGTGTGCCTCGTGCATGCAACCACAGGTCATCGGGTTTACCAACTTTAAATGTGAGGTGATCATTGTCTTTGGCTGTTTTCCCTACCAAAATGGAAATCCCGTCGGCTGATATATACGTTCTATAGTTTTGAGCCGGAGCTTGACGGACTTTTGATGAATGAGGGGTAGGAAGGGGCTGAAGTTTTTTTGCTGTCTTTGGTGAATAAGCGGAAGAGATTATCCCTTGTTCTATCTGAGTCAGTTGTTCCTCTAATTGTGCCACCTTCTTTTGTTGGGTATCAATTCTGGGCAAAAGATGCTTTTGTGCACCAAGGTATTTTTTATACTTTCGAAAATAGTCTTCCATATTCCGAACGGGATCTTTGGATGGATCCAGATGTAGCGTCAGAGTTGGCAACGCGGGATCATAGTAATCTGTCAGAGTTACGGTCTCCTGGCCTTTGTGCATGTCATGAAGAATGCTTTTCAGCAGCTCGCCATAGCGCGCGAATTCACAATATCGTTCAGCCTTTTTAAAATCTTCTTGAAATGCACGAAGTTTCCCTTTAGCTCCTTTTAACGCCTTTCTTGTTTGAGTAAGGTGTTGATCGTGGAGCAGTTTTTGATTTTCGTCTTTCTCTTTCTTCTCGTAGATTATTTCCCATGCAGCCGAAACCGGATATTTCTCAGAAAATGTTCCTTTTCTCTGTGGTGGCTCCGCAATTTTTCCCACTCTTGAAGGTGGTTCGGGTTGAGGGGGAGATTTTTTTGTCGGTGGAACAAAACGCTCTCCAATTTGGAATCGAGACTCTTTTAATGACCGCAAGAGCATGCGATCCTTATTTAATAACAAGACATTTGCTCTATTCCCTATGAGAGCAATGACTAAAAAATAGGATTTTTCACCTTTTGCGATTTTCACATAGACAATGCGATCTCCCGGTTCTTGGCTCATTTCTTCAATTCGTCCTCCTTCAAGATGCGAACGCAAATATTGGCAATAGGGTGGGGGAGTAGGAGGGTTCGGATATTTTTTTGATGTGAGATGGAGGCGGGAAAAGCGGGGTTCTGTACAGATATATAACATGGCACTGGTCCCAGGAGATCGAACGTCCAATGTTAAGGCCATGGTCTGTGGTTGATGAATTTTTTGAATCCATCCACCGATCAATGTTGGTTGGATTTCGGCCAAGACAGCTTCAAGGTCTACGAGGTTGATTGCCATGACACCTCATTTCGAGACATGAAGACATCTCATAAGGGGATGAAGAACAACGAAAAGGATTGGGCAACATCTCTGGAACATCTCAAAGCGACGCTGGATGCATTTCATGTTCCTCAGAACGAGCGAGGTGACGTGCTGGTTTTTGTCGAGAGAACCAAATCCGATATTGTGGAAGTTTAGGATGGAGAGCACAAGCTAAGGGCATGATCAAAGAACGTTGCGGCTAACTTGGCGCAATACTTTTACTGTAAAACTGGAGATGCGTCATTGAGGGGAACACGGGGAAACTTCCCTCTTCACCCAGGTGTTTGCCCAACGATATATGCAATCCAAGCCAAATCGGCATCCCCTCTTTCTGCGCGATGATACGTTTCCGTCCCTTCTCGTGTTTCCGGGTCCATGCCTTCCCACAGAACGTGAATATCCCGAAAGCCTGCCTCCGTCATGAGTTCTCTCACTTCGGGAATGGTCCACAGTCGCCAGTCGTAACGAAATGCATTGCGGAGTTCACTCTCATCGGAAAATGAAAAATGAATGCGTGTCGTATACAAATAAGTAAAAGGATCAAATACATCTTGATCCCAGATGAATATAAAATCGCCGATCTGTTCGTCTTGGGAATTCTCGATCTCCCGTTGTTCTTCCTGTAAGACGAGACTTTCACTCCCTCCCCATATATCCATCACTAAAAGCCCACCTGGATGAAGCGACTGCTTGGCATTGGTTATGTATTGAAGCAGCGTGGGGCGGTCATGAAACCCCATATAAGAAAAATTCAAGGCCGCAATCATCTGTGCACGTGGTTTTTTGACATCCAACACATTGGCGTTCACCAATGAAATGCGCTGTTGTTGATCGGGTGTGAGGGGGGAAATATTGTGTTTGATGCCCCAATTGAGCGTAGGCCAATCCAAGTCCACTCCCAGCGCATGGTTCTTGGCATGTTGGGCCACAAAGTAAGAGGAGAGATAGGCTGTTCCACAAAAGTCTTCTCGAAATTGACGAAGGGTTTTCCCCGTGTAATCTTGGAAATAGTCGGATAAAAACTCCATATCGTTTTCCGGACTTTGCACACTTTTTTGATACAAGTCATGGGGATCGGCCAGATCGGCCATCTTCAT
>QIDY01000346.1 GCA_003228495.1 Nitrospirota bacterium | reverse complement strand
GCTCCCTTTCGGCCTCAGCTTGACGAGCAATCGCTCGTTGCATTTCCTGGGGAAGGTCGACATTTTTGACTTCCACGGCTGTCACTTTGATGCCCCAAGGCTCGGTGGCTTGATCGACAATACGTTGAAGATCGGAATTGATTTCGTCTCGTTTGGAAAGTAAATCATCAAGCTGGCTTTGTCCCAGAACGCTACGCAAGGTCGTTTGGGCGATCTTCGAAGTGGCCATATTATAATCCTCCACCTCAACGATGGCTTTTTGCGCCTCGACCACACGGTAATAAATGACGGCATTTACTTTGACCGAGACATTATCTTTGGTGATGACATCCTGTGGAGGAACATCCATGGTCACGGTTCGCAAGCTCACTCGTACGAGCTTATCGATAAAGGGGATAATGATAACCACCCCGGGCCCATTTCCTCCCACAATGCCTCTGGCTAATCGCCCAAATCGAAAGATCACCCCTCGTTCGTATTCACGAAGGACAAAAAATCCTTTTGACACCAGAAGGACAAATACCGCCAACGTCACTAGCAACATGGTGGAACCCAGTCCTTGTCCCATATTACGTCCCTCCTTGTTTGGTTGAAGCAGGTTTCACGTGAAGGGTTAACCCATCAATATGGGTGACCTCTATAGGATGTCCGGCCTCGACAGGTTCCTCGCTCATGCCATTCCACATCTCACCATGGATGATAATTGTCCCCTTTGGGGTGAGATTGGTCTTCGCCAATCCTCTTTGTCCAACCATTCCCTCACTTCCTGTGAAGGTCCGCTCACGCAACGCCTTGACGCCAAATTTCAACACGAGAAAGGTAAAGGCGACGGAGATCGTGACCATAGGGAGGATGACGGTCCAAGATATTTGATAATAAGGAAACTCTTCGTTCATGAGGAGAATGGATCCTAAGATCATGGCTATGACCCCGCCAATGGCCAAGATCCCATAACTGGTGACCGTGATTTCTAAAACCAGGAAGATCATACCGAGGAGGACCAAAAACACTCCGGCATAATTCACTGGAAGAGTTTGCAGAGAATAAAAAGCCAAAATTAAGCTAATGCCCCCGACAATGCCAGGTAAGATGGCCCCAGGATTGTACAGTTCCGCCATGAGTCCAATCATTCCAATGGTCATGAGCACGTAGGCAATATTGGGATCGCTGATGGCTTTCAGCACTTCCAGTCGCCAGCCCATAGGGAATTTCCGTATGACGGAATGTTCAGTGGCCAACGTCATGGTTTTTGCCCCCATTTTGATCTCTCGTCCATGTAGTTCTTTGAGCAATTGTTCTAAGTCGGGAACAACGAGATCAATAATCCCCAGCTCTTTGGCTTGGGTGTCTGTTGCGGACACACTCTCGCGAACGGCATCTTCAGCCCACTTGACATTGCGCCCTCGTTGTTCAGCTATGGAATGGATATAGGCTACTGAATCATTTTCCACTTTTTCTTTCATCACCTCATCCATTTGTGCCCCTCCCATGGCGACAGGGTGTGCGGCGCCGATGGTTGTTCCCGGTGCCATGGCAGCTATATGGGCGGCTAAGGTGATGAAGACTCCTGCTGATGTGGCTCGTCCTCCAGAGGGAGAAATAAAGACCACAATGGGAATCTGAGAAGCCGTCATGTCCTTGATCATAGACCGCATTGAGGTATCCAGGCCACCTGGTGTATCCAGTTGAAACACGAGACACAGAGCTTTTTCGGTTTCAGCAAATTCAATGGCATCATGTAAATATTCACTAGACACTGGGTTAATGACGCCCTCATATGTCGCAACGGCAACAACCGACTGCTCAGAATAGACTAATGGGGGGACAATTATTTCGATGAGGAAAGGGACGAAAATTGTAAAAAGAGAGAGGCTTAAAAAACCCAAAAAATACGTCTCACGAATGAATCCGTGCTTTGGGGAAAGACTCAACATCCATTGGGGGAGAAAGTGCAAGCCGGCCACAGCCTCCTAGACATGATGTTACGACTCTCGGGAATAGAAACAGTATACGCCCTTTTGGGCCAACTAGAAAAGTAGCAGAGGAGTAAGAAAGGCAATCGCGTCACTTAACGGTCTCAAAATGAGGGGGCAGCCTGCCAGAAGGGCCTTGCCGGCCCTGGTGCCACGGATGTTGTCAAGGATTGCGACATATGGTGGCGTTTTCGGTGGGTGAAGGCCAAGGGGGATTGATGCCTCAGAAACTGAACCGGATGAAATCGGGTGGGCGGTGATTTTAACGAGGAAACCGAAGAGCATGGGACAAGTATTTTCAACCCTCAAAAGGCAGAACTCGCGTGCCGGAAAAGCGAAGAATACATGAAATATGGAATTGGCTCACATCAAATAACCGTTCTGTAAATTCCAAGAAAGGAGAACCTTTATGGATTTAAATTTGGATACCAAAGAACAAGAAATTTTGGCTTGGACCCTGACAAGTGCCATTTCAGATCTTGGACATGAAATCGCGCATACGGAAAAATATGAGTTACGGCAAGATCTTAAGGAACGAAAGAGCGTACTCCGAGGGATTCTCGGGCGCCTCAGTGGGAATAATCAAAATCAATCATGAAGGTTTCGCAATGGTTCCGGGTTTTGAAGTATTCAACAGGAAGAAGATGGAAAACTCAGTTAGGGGTGGTTTTTCTGATGAAAAGCGCGGTTTGGAGATCACGTTCAGCTGGAGCATAGGAAGGATCCAATTGTAAAGTGAGACGAAACACTTGGATTGCCTCATCCACTTTTCCCTTTTCAATGAGTGATAATCCAAGGTGATGATGAGCTTTCGTCAGCTTGCGTTTTGCCTTCTTATCATTAGGTTCGAGACGGACTTTATCTTGATACACTTTGATAGCTTCATCCCAGACCCCTCTCTGTGCCAACGTCTCCCCAACTCGATAGTGAATCTGGGAGTAAGGCACATCACTGGGATCAAGGCGGATGGCTTCACGCCAAGCCGCCATCACTTTCTCTAAGTTTGCTTTCTGGGAGGAGGTGGTGGCCAGACTGAAGTGGCCCGAACGTTTCTGTAGGTGTACTTGAAGCCCTTTTCCCCAAGAGCCACTCCAAGATTAAAGTGGACCAGAGCGTTGTTGGGTTGAA
>QIDY01000251.1 GCA_003228495.1 Nitrospirota bacterium | reverse complement strand
ATCAAAAAAGATCTTCTTGCACGACTGCAACTGGATTGGCCAAACATGCGCGGCTCTACCCATGAGGCACCGCCTCATCACCCCTATGCCTTAGATTTGGATCTTACCGGACCCCATTCCCTCTTAACTCTACTCGACACGACTTTTTCTTCCAATGGACACACCCGACTTCAAAGCTGGATCTTTCAAGCAAACAATCCCGAACCAGACGGATTACCCTGGCACGTTCGACAATTGTTCATTAAAGAACTCACCCCTCTTTCACGTTTAAGAGATCGCTGTCTTTTAGCCACACGCCTCATTAGCCCCAATCCATTGGACGGCACCCGTATTCTTTCTCTCCTACAGGAACCCATTGCTATTCCCCATCTCTCCTGGCTGATCATCACCGCGTCAAGCCTCTGTGCTCTCACGATCATATTAGGGCTTTTCACGTTCTTCACCGGATTATCCAATTTTTGGGTGCTCTCATTGATTATCTATGTGGGCCTGTATTTCTCTCTATCCGGATCCATCGCGCCACTGTTCGGCCGCGTGCTCGCACTCCACGTCGAACTGGAAAAACTCGTCACCGTCATCACAACACTGGAACGATCGACATTTTCTAATCAGCCTACAATTCGTCAACAATGCCAGTCACTGCTCACACAGAACACCCGGCCCACATCATGTCTCAAACAGCTCAGTCGTATCTGCCAAGGACTCAGCGTCAAAGCCCATCCACTCATCCATTTGGCCTTGAATGCGTTCATCCCTTGGGATTTACTCTATGTAGGAAAATTACATCGGCTCATCACAACGTTGCATGAAACACTTCCCAAATGGTTAGAGACCATTGGTCAACTTGATGCCGCAAGCGCCCTGGCACGATTTGCATACGTCAATCCAGACTATCAATGGCCTCAATTAGAAACACCGAATAAACCCGAGCACCAGCCCGGCCTCACAACCGAGGGACTCGGCCATCCGCTCATTTCACGTTCCAAGCGCATTACCAATGATCTCACTCTACGGGGAGAGGGACATATGATATTGGTCACAGGTTCAAATATGTCGGGCAAAAGCACATTCCTTCGGACAGTGGGCATCAATGTCTGCCTAGCCCAAGCTGGGGCGCCGGCCTGTGCGACAACGTTTTCATGGTCCTGGCTACGACTCTATTGCTGTATTCGCGTTACCGATGCGTTAGACGAAGGGCTCTCCTATTTTTACGCCGAAGTCAAACGGCTCAAACTCATTTTAGACTCCATCCACTCAATCACTTCCCAACCGGTACTGTTTTTGATCGATGAAATTTACCGGGGCACGAACAACCGTGAACGATTAGCCGGCAGTGAAGCCTTCCTACAGGCACTTCAACAAAGTCGAGGGCTGGGGATGATTTCCACACACGATTTGGAACTTACGCGGCTGGCAGATACCAACGGACATATTCGCAATGCCCACTTTCAGGAATCGGTTGAAGACGGCACCCTGCATTTCGATTATCTGCTTCGCCCAGGACCTTGTCCAACGACTAATGCTCTCCGCATCATGGCTCAGGAAGGGCTACCAATACCAGAAAGCAGTGAAAAGGGAGAAGGGAGAAGGGAGAAGATTAAAAACAGGGAAGGGAAAAATTCAAAATCTGGTTTGCTCTAATTTCTATCTGATAACTTCTAACTTCTCCCTTCTCACTTTACCCTACGGTGCAATCAGCCCCCCGCCCTGGACTTGATCAGTCTTAGAACCGGTAGAAGTCCCACACTGCGCACAAGTATATTCGTAGAGATTCCCTGTCGGGAGCACTAAAAGAAGCCGCTCACGAGCCGGCGTTGCGGTCTGACATTTAGGACAAAAAAGCAGCGATGCTCGAAGGGATTCAAATTGTTTGGGATCGCCTTGAGGAACTGGTGGGCGGCGGGGTCGCATCCCGTGAGTGGGGCGAGGATCGCCAGGAAACGATGGCATCGGCATAGTCCGATCTTATCCAACCTAACGAATTCGGTCAAGAAACGTTAAGGAATAATAAGTGAGCATCACTCTTCTTGAGCTTTCTAATTAGGCTAAACTCATGACGGGGAGGGAATCAGATACTTGTACCCCGTCTCGAAACACAATGGGTTGGGACGTATGGGAGGAAATACGGTCGCCTGGAAGAATAATGCCGACAAGATTGAGTGGATCAGCTGCTGAAAGACGAATATTTTGGGATCCGGCTTGTGGATCTCGACGGACAGCCCGCAAAGTTTCCACCGCTTCAGGCAGAGCAAATTGCTCGCCGGTAAAGCCATCGACAAAACGCCCGCCTCGCATTTCACCCCGCCATTCCATTTTTCGATATTGGATGAGCAACTCACGCCAGGTCACCGGCAAAGATTCACGTTTCAACACATCTCGAAAGACGACCCCGTAACGTCTCGCCAATTGTTTGGCCCATTGCTCATGCGGATGGATTGGTGAAGTCATGTCTGTTTCGAGATCATCAGCAGTTGATTCAAGCAATGCCCAACGTCCGACACTATACCGCGGTCGCCGCGCACGATCTTTCCCTTCAGCCCGGCGACGGCGAGGATCCAACAAAGCCCGTAAGGGATCAAACCCATCCGCCGTGACCAACCCCGCGGCTACCAATTCCCACAAAGCTTGCTCAACTTCTGCAGCCACATGTCCAGTCCGATTGGTGAAATCTGCAAAGAAACACGCACCTCGATGCTCCAAACATTCATAGATAGCTTGTGCGACACCACTCAGACTCAATCGAATACCAAGTGAACCGGACGCTTTTCCAGGTCGAGCCATCCCCAACATCCATACAACATCATCTCGACGAACAAAACTGATGGGGGCTATGCTCGTTGGTGTAATGCGACGAAACGATTCGCCTTCCACAACAGGTCGCAGATTGGGTTTCATATCCGGTGGTGTAAGCCGACCCCACGCCACTTCACCTCGCAAACAGAGATTATCCAGCCATTCCCATTTATAATTCGCCACGCGGGCTTTGAGAAGGGCAGACTCCCACGCAGAAGCCGGCGTTTCATACCCGGCTAGCTGCGTAAGAATTTCACGAAGGCCCGCTTCACCGTGGAGTTGCGACCCTGGCGCACAATGCTGCCATCGAAATAAGAACCGCATGAAATC
>QIDY01000082.1 GCA_003228495.1 Nitrospirota bacterium | reverse complement strand
CTTGTCGCTTTTGAGGTAGTCCGATTTTTTCTGTTACGCCATAATCTTTACGTGACCACCAAGGCCTTGAAGTCTTAATATCATTATCGTCAATCTTGAAACCAATAGATTGGACGAGTTTAACATATTCCTCCGCTGTTTTTTGAACGTGCATAGGATGCCGAAAAAGAAGACGCACAAGGAACGAGTTAATAAAGGAACGACAGGATTCACTAATGAGTATGAGTCCACCAGGCCTGAGTATACGGTAAAACTCTTCCAATGCCCTGGTCTGATCCGAAATATGGTGAAATAGTTGATGGCTAAAGATCATATCGATAGAACTGTCTGGGATATTCAGATTGCACACCGTTCCATTTTCCAATTTCACTTCGCACTTACAGCGTTTAGCCATTTCTGGGGCCATTCTCATCTGCTCCCTATCAATGTCAACGCCTATGATCGTTCTTGGGTGAAAGTGTTCTGCCAGCAGCCCAAATGCCACACCCTGACCACAACCAGCATCTAATATTTGGTTTATTCCATGAATTCTGTTGTTAAGAAGCTGTTTTAAATCGCAAACAGCCTCACTCAAGACATAACGAGACCACGTATTGGTTGTCAGGAACCACCGACCAAATCGTGATTCGCGAACCCATTCCCCTTCGGAGGGTTGTTCCTTTGGCATTGAATCCATGATCGTCATCTAAAAGATTTTTTTATAATTTGGCTTTCATGAAGGATTTATCATAATTGAATATATAATACACTGGGAATATTTTCAGAGAAAAAACCGATTGGGCTCTATCAAGCCAAACTTGTTCTGTACCTTCTTCCAAGAAGGAAATGATGAAAAAGTATTTTGTGATATTACGAGATGTCTAAAGTTATTTTTGGACAGGCCCTTAGTATCTTCTGGTATAGATGATCGTTTAAAATAAGGCCTGAACTCATTGCGCATTTGTCAGTGATTATTCATAGCTCCTCGTTAATACCATGGATTTACCTGATGCCCCCCAGCCTATTCCCGAAGATGCTTCTACACAGGGAAAACCTCGAATTCAGACACAGATCCATCGCCGCAAGAAGGCCAAAGCTGTTCCTCCGATGAAAGATGAATGGGACTCGGACTCCTCTTCCCCACCTGATCTTCGCACCCCCAAATCGCACATGAAAAAATCCTAATGGGGCTGCAAAAAATTTCCTCATCTCTGCCAACAAATAACAATTGGTATTTATACCTATATTTTCACCTCACAAACGTCCAGGCATCTGCTATGGCAGATCCAACATGTTGTAGGCCTGAAAAGGCCCATGGCTGGTTAGGTCTTTTGTTGCATTGATTCATAAAATTTTTGGATGCTACCATACGTAGTTCTAAGGTCGCCAAGCCGAGTAGGTACTGTTTACCCATTATTTATTAGGAGAGTCACCAGATGTCCGGGGCAGACCTTCTCCTTGAGTACTTAACCAAGTTCCTTCCCATTCTGGTCTTTATTGTTCTGGCCATGGCGTTTGGACTGGTGACGCTCGCCATCTCCCACCTGGTTCAACCCAAATATCCTGAGCCGGAAAAACTCTCGACCTATGAATGTGGATCAGAACCTTTTTCCGATTCCCGCATGCCCTTTCCCGTGCGGTATTACGTGATTGCGATGCTGTTTGTCATTTTCGATATTGAAGTCATCTTCCTCTATCCATGGGCTATTACATTTAAACAGTTGGGTGTGATTGGGTTTATCGAAATGATGATCTTTATTGGACTGTTCGTCGTGGCCTATGTGTATGCTTGGCGGAAGGGGGCTCTGGAATGGGATTAGTGCAAATCGGCCCACCACAAAAAGACGGGGATTTAGGCATTATTACCCTTTCCCTAGAGAAGGTTGTTAACTGGGCCCGAAAAGGCTCGCTGTGGCCCATGACCTTTGGTTTGGCCTGCTGCGCTATTGAGATGATCGCAGCCGCATCTTCCCGATATGACATCGACCGCTACGGGGCTGGCGTGTTTCGCGCCTCTCCCCGCCAGTCGGATCTGATGATTGTGGCAGGCACCGTCTGTCGGCGAATGGCCCCGGTCATTCGGAAAATTTACGACCAGATGCCTGAACCGAAATATGTGATATCCATGGGGTCCTGTGCCACTTCGGGCAATATTTATGACAGCTATAGCGTTGTCCAGGGCGTCGACCGGTTTGTGCCAGTCGACATTTATGTGCCTGGCTGTCCACCAACGCCGGAAGCCCTGTTTGACGGTATTTTGAAATTGCAAGATCGGATCATGCAAAAGCGGGTGTTCACCAAACAACCCGAACAGGTGAAAGTGTAAGGGAAATGCGGACGGAGTCATAAACCTGGAGATTCATGATGAAATTCTTATTGGCGTTGATCTCATTGTTTCTCGTTTCAATAACCGCGACTCCATCTTCTGCAGGCGAGATGCACATGCCGCCCTATGAAGGAAGCCCGGCACTGAAGGCGATGAAAGCCCTCGCCGGGACCTGGACGGGGACACATATGATGGAGGGAAAGGAAATTCCCGCTTCCGTGGACTATAAAGTATCCTCGAATGGCAGCGCAGTCGTGGAAACCATGTTTCCTGGTACCTCGCAGGAAATGGTAACGGTTTACCATGATAAAGGCGGGAAACTCGCAATGACGCATTATTGTTCAGTAGGCAATCAACCGCATTTAGATTTGGTCACCATGGAGGGGAACATTCTTTCGTTTTCGTTATCTTCCGGGGGCAATGCCCACCTTGGCGATGAAGGGCATATGCATGACCTTACCGTTACGATAGCCGATTCCGATCATTTGAAGCAGGAATGGTCCTATTTTGAAAAGGGCCAACATGGTAGGACGACCACATTTACCTTGGTGCGCGTTCAATAAATAGTAAATTTTTTAGACACATGTAATTGCTATGCATCCTATTGCAGAGAAGATTCAAAGCCGGTTCCCTGGAGGGTTTCTCAGCTCAAACGAATGGCGGGGAGACCTGGCAATTTCCGTGAAGCGCGAGGCGTTGCATGATGTCTGCGCCTACATTCGTACGGATCCGGAGATTGTGATTATATGGTGCATGTCAGTTCGGTAGATTGGCCCGATGAGGTCGAACGGTTCGAAGTGGTGTATGAAGTGTATTCTATTCGAAAGCGCCATCGAATCCGCATTAAAACCCGCGTGCCGGAACACGATTGCCGAGTCGATTCGATGACAGATCTCTGGATGGGTGCAGATTTCATGGAGCGGGAAGTATTCGACATGATGGGAATTCGGTTCAATCATCATCCCGACCTTCGCCGCATCCTCATGCCTGATGACTATACTGAAGGATACCCGTTGCGCAAAGATTTCCCCGTTCAAGGTAAGGGCTGGCGGGATACCTTTGATTTTTTAAACGACCCGAATTAGTAGCAAAACAGTCTCTACAATCATGAAACTCGAAGATCAACGCACTACTGTCTATAAAGTCGATCCGAATCATCCGGAGACCGCAGACCTCCCGACTCTTCGGACCGAAGAACTGCTCCTGAACATGGGACCCCAACACCCCAGCACACACGGGGTGCTAAAAGTTATCCTGGAATTGGAAGGCGAACGCCTTGTGAAATCCACACCGGTTTTGGGCTTTCTGCATCGCGGAGTCGAAAAACTTGCGGAAGGTGGCACATACCACCAGTTCATCCCGCATACGGATCGCCTGGATTATGTCTGCGCGATGTACAACAACTTCGCGTATTGCCGTGCCATTGAAAAACTCATGGATATCACCCTGCCCGACCGGGCCGAATATCTCCGCACCCTTGTTGCCGAAGTCCAACGCATTATTGGTCACTTGTTTTGGCTAGGCACTCAGGCGTTAGACATCGGGGCCATGACGGTGTTCTTTTACACCTTTCGTGATCGAGAAATTTTGCTGGATTGGTTTGATGAACTCTGCGGAGCACGACTCACCACCAGTTGGTATCGCATCGGGGGTGTGGAGCGAGATTTTAACGATTCCTTAATCGATAAAGTCAAAAGGTTCTTAGACTATTTTCCGCCAAAAATTGACGAATATGTCGTGTTTAAAAGAATCGGGTCTGGCTGGCTCGAACTCGCGGCGTGGCCGTCATTTCCGCCGAAGATGCCCTGAGCTTTGGATTAAGCGGACCAACCTTGCGTGGATCAGGAGTGGATTATGATCTGCGCAAATATGAGCCCTATAGCGCTTACCCATGGTGCGAGTTCAGCGTACCGGTCGGGAAAAACGGCGATACCTACGATCGATATTGGATTCGCATTGAAGAATTTCGCGAAAGCCTCAAGATTATCAAGCAATGCTTGGAACAAATGGAACCCGGACCCATCATGGCGGATGTGCCCAGCGTCACGTTGCCTCCTAAAGATCGCGTGTTCACCAACCTGGAGTCCATGATCCAGCAGTTCAAATTATTCTCACAAGGCTTTGATGCT
>QIDY01000143.1 GCA_003228495.1 Nitrospirota bacterium | reverse complement strand
TCTTGATCACTGGTATGGTCATGAGAGGAATGATAGGATTTGCCCGAAGCCACTCGGTGATAGATGCTATAGAATCCCGTCGCCACGGCAATGATGACGGCGATGACGGTGAGTGCGTCTAGAAAGGCTGACAAGAAGGCGCCCATGATCGAAAACACGAGACTCAGCCAGACTTTCGATCGTACACCCAAAAGAATTTTGGTGAATAAAAAGAGCAAGAGATCTTTCATGAAATAGATGCCGGCTACCATGAACATCAGGAGCAAAATCACCTGGAAATTATTCAGTGTTTCATGATAGACCATGGCGGGTGTCGTCATGCCCAATAGGACGGCTTCAATGGCTAGCAAGCCACCCGGTTGAAGCGGATAACTTTTTAAGGCCATGGCGAGCGTAAAAATGAATTCCAAGATCAGAACCCATCCGGTCACAAAAGGGCCGGCCGTGATGATCAACACCGGGTTAAGAATGAGAAAGCCCAGAATCGTGAGCTTGTACCAATTGGGTGTGTGATTGAGGAAATTCTGTACCAATTCTTGAGGAATACTTCGACTCATATGTTTTTCGTCCCTTTCCTAGAAGACGTAGGTTTCCCGTCAATCAGATGATAAAGCAATGTGAAGGATAAGCTTAGAAAATATTGAACATGATGCTTTGAATGGATTGTCTTCTATCCAGGAGTGGGTATTATAAGAAGCCGTTCTCTTGTAATGAAAGCATAAAAATATGAAAAAGCAAGAAACCTATTGTGGAAATTTTAGTAATCTATGCACTCGCAATCTCCCCTGACCAATGTGTACCACATAGCTGGGCTTGATGATCGGGATCGTGGTTTTAACCGGCAAGCCCAGGTGATCGGCCAGGGAGAAGTGTACCGAGCCTCCCTCCGTTATGAAGCGCTACAAATTAATGTTGACGTTGTTCCCACTGAGGAAGAAGCCCTGCAGCGTCTCATTCAAGTCTTACAGGATCGTGGTTATACCCAATTGCGTACCCAACGCATCTTTCAGGGGGAGCAGTATTTAGGCAATCAGGAGCTTTGGGTGGAGTATCCTGATCCGGAACCGACAGAGGTGCAGCGAATCTCCTGGTTCATGAGAATACGGCAGTTCTTAGGGATACGGTAATAGTGAAAAGGAAAAAGTGAGGAGATTGAAGGGAAGAGTAAGGAATCAGAACTGAGAAAAAGGTTGTACTTTTTGCTTCTTACTTTTCCCTTCTAACTTCTTCCAGCTACTGTTTGACGCACGATTCAATGGGGGTGTTGGAGGGGAAGTAGCTGATAATGCGTCTGGGGTTCAGACATTCTCGGATTTTGGGTGCAAGGTCACCAGGACAGATGGCTTCCACGATCGTCAATGAGTCCTCTTCTTCTGCTAAATTCAAGACAATCGGTTCTTCCGGTGATGTGTGTTCGTCATAGACCAGAATAATGGGACGAAGGCGATTTTCGAAATTCACGCTGGTTACGATTCCTGTCTTTTGGTTACTTAAGTGTACCAACGAACCCGGCGGGTAGACCCCCAATTGTTTAATCAAAGAGACAATGGCATCATACCAGAGGGTTTGTCGGCATTTTACATACAAAAAAGAGAGGGCTTCAGAGGGGATCAACGACTGGCCAGGGTCCGGGTGGTGGCAGAGTTCATCATAGAGATCTACAACCATGACAATTTTCGCGAAAGTACTAATTTGCGCATCTTTTTTTCCTGAAGGTTGGCCGGATCCGTTCAAGCGTTCGTGGTGTTGATGAATGACTTCGATAGCTTCGTAGGGAAAATTTGGGATTTTCTCCACGATTTCGACGCCATATTGAGGGTGTGTGTGTAAAAACGTGTTGAGTTCACCCTGCCCCATGACCCCTTTCCGTAACAGCGTTTCAGTAGGGTATTTGAGTTCGCCCACATCATGAAAAAACGCTCCTAATGCCAACTTTTCGTTGTCCTCCCGACTGAGTCCAAGGTCGAGGCCCACCATCATTGATAAGGATGAGACATTGGTTGCATGGAAAAAAAATTCATCGCTGGTTTCATTCGAGCCGATCAGATTGAGCAAGGCTCTGGAATTGTCCGATCCGTCTAACAGATCGTGGAGGTTTCCCACGATCTTTTGCGCCGTGCGAAGCCCACGGGGACGGCCGGCCACCACGTCCTGAACCGATTGTTTGGATTCTTGCAGAACTTCTTGGAATTGATTCTCAACCTGTTGAAGGTGCGATTGATAGTCTTGAAAGGCTTCATGCTGAGCCACTTTTCGTTGGATCGGGTCTTCGACCATCTCTCCCACGTCGGAAGAGGATGAGGTGTTGGCATCATGTTCGACCACGGCCTCCTCCACCGTCCTATCCTTATTCGTTTCTAAAATCGATGGCTCGGGAGGGTCGAGCGTTTGGTCGGGTTCGGGATCTGAGCGTTCGAAATCAACCAACAGTGTGATTTTCGTTAATCCCTGAAGTGTCTGTAGCTCCTTGGCGGTTTTAATTTTAAAGGAATTGGTGGAAAAGGGATGACTGAACCACGACCCTTCAATCTTAATAAATAATCCCAGCCGAAGAGCATTGGGTTTTAAAGGCACAAATGGCATATCGATTTACAAGACGATAAACGAAACAGGAATCATAGAGCTGTATTCCAATGGCCTTAGGCGTAGGATTGTTCGACGTTCCCTTGATTCACAAGCAAAGCGAACCTGTATCCTGTGAGGGATCTGGTTTCCTGCGTACTTGGGCTATCAATCTTTTCGGATGCCCACACCAGGAAATGAAGCGGATGGTTATGGTGGAAACAAGGAAAGAGGAGATCAGCCTTATCTTGGCCCCTAAGCCAAGTACCCGGTTTCGACCAGATCGAACTGAGGGACGTCGATGTCGGTGTGAGTGCGTTGAATATCCAGAATGATGGGTAGGCGTTCATCAAATATTTCGATCAATCGTGGGTCGAACTGACTGCCGGCAAGCGACCGGAGTTCTTGGAGGGTTTTTCCCAGGGGCCAGGGGTCTTTGTAACAGCGTTTGGAAGAGAGCGCATCAAAGACATCGGCCACGGCGCAAATTTGGCCAACCAGGGGGATGTCCTCACCGGTCAATTGGTTAGGATACCCGGAGCCGTCCCATTTCTCATGGTGGGTGAGGGCAATC
>QIDY01000077.1 GCA_003228495.1 Nitrospirota bacterium | reverse complement strand
ATCGCGGATCCTCTTTGAAGAATTCGCGCTCGGGATCAGGTCTTGCATTCACACATACTCCCAGGCCCCTTCCCAGCTTCCTGATTGTTCAGAATGGTTCACTTTTCTCTGCGAGTTCTTGTGGGGGGATTAAGAATGAAGAAAAGATGGATTCCCAATAACTAATGTTGGGAATGACGGCGAAGGACAGATGGATGCCCGATGACTACTGTCGGGCATGACGGAGGGGAGGGAAATAGGGAGGAATTCCGGCATTCCTTATTCGTCAGGCAGCACGCCACATTACTCAGTGCTGCTAAGTCCATTCGGTACTAATCATATGGGGTCCGTTCATGAGAACGGGCGAAAAGTCCCGTGAATTCAATTTTTTCGTGATAGGGGCTTAACACCCATCATACGATTGAGGCGGCGAAAGGTCCGTTACCGCCCTGATCGGTTCCCCAAACTCGAAGCCAAGAAACGCCATCTTTCCTGGGCCCTGCAAGATGAGGGCATGTGAAGAATCGGTTCAGACATCCTTGAGCCGTTTCTGTCAAACGCGAGTGGCATGAACAATACCGTTTACCGTCATGATACAGAAATCTGGTCGGCAAACGTGACAGTGGTGGTGGCTGGGCGTCGGCTGCGTTTTCGCTTGACGACAATTTCAACTTCCTGATCAAGCTTATTCAGGAGCCGCAAGAGCCGGTCAACCGAGAACCCGCTGAGGCCACCACGGGCGAGATCAGACACGCGAGATTGTGAAATCCCCAACAGCTCTCCAGCTTTTTTCTGCGTCAGCTTTCTCTGCTTAATAATGGCATTGATTTGGCTCACCAATTGAGCCTTAGTTTCCATCTCCTCAGGGTTGTCAAAGCCCAGATCAGCAAAAATATTTCCTGACCCTCTGGTAATTTTCTCGGTCATGATGTGGTCTCCTTTTTCCAATCCTCTTCTGCCAATTTGAGGCGTGATTTAATGAGTGCCATATCTTGTTTGGGCGTCGCGATACCTTTTTTCGATTTCTTTTGAAAAGTATGCAGCACATAGACCGCATTTGAGAACCGAATGGTATAGACGGCTCGATACGTTGATCCATCATCGTCCTCAATCACCTCTAAGACACTGGCTCCATGGAACCCTTTGAGCGGTTTTGTATTGGCAGCTTTTTCCCCTTTCTGTGCTTCATATAACGCATACCCTATTCGATCTTTCACTTCTGGCGGGAACTTTCTCAGAACAGTTCGGCTGTTCCCGAGAAAATGGACCGGCTTCATGGACACACCATCATATCTTTATATCCTATTACTAGTATATTAGGATAATTCGTTAAGCACAAGATGGGTATAGGGTCGTTCACTTGGAAACATGCGGTGCGAGATTTCCCCAGAAATGTCGTGTATAAAGCCTTAGGTGATCTTCGTGAGCGGTTGCTCAAAGGGGAGCGGATCAAAAACAAAAGCCGTTATCTTTTGACCCTCATGAGACTCGAAGCCAAGAAACGCCATCTTTCCGGCTCATACAGAATAAATGGTTCTAACTTTACTGCCTGAGGTGGGTTATCGAGCATCTCCCTGGAGTTTGCGAGTCAAAAAGCGGTAGCAGATAATTATCTTGGACTTGTTTTTCCGGCTCTTTGATCAAAGGGGTTTTCTGTGTTGCCGGGTTTCGCCCCGGCAGGCGAGGCCCTTTTGTTTCGGCAAAAGGACCCAAAACCAATGACGCCCCGTCTGGCCTCATTGAAGCGAACGGACGCCCGCTTGGAGGAGGGCGGACCAACTCGCTTCGCTCAAACAAGGCCCGCCAGTTGATTGGAGCGTCCCTCCCATGGGCCAGATGGCAGGCGTCGAACACTGGGAGGAACATTGCCATTTCTGACATCAAAAAACAAGGAGCCATCGATTCTATATCATCCATCTTTCCTGGGCCCTCAAGGAGTAAGGGAGCGTTTCCAGTCAGCCGCTCGTTTTAGCCAGTCCCGATTAAGCCCAATTTTTCTTCTCTTGTCATGGCTTTTAGCGCCGCTTCTCTCTTTAACGCCTGGCCTCTCGTCTCCTGCCGTTCTGTGAACACCACAGTAAACGGCCCACGGTGTTTGGTATATTTGGCCCCTTTCCCTTTCGAGTGCTCCGCAAGACGACGCTCCAGATTCACGGTGATCCCCGTGTACAAACTAGTATCAGCGCATTTCAATATATACACTGTCCAATCCATCAAAAGCTCTTTCCCTATCGCTCTGGGTCAGTTCTGCTGGGACGAAAGATCACTGCCTTTTTCATTCCTTTTTTCCGGTGACAGCTTCGTTCTGTTCATCATGCCACGTTGGATATTTCCCAATTTCCCCGACAAACGGTAAGACGACAAGTCTCAGCAAGGTGAGCCGGGTTGGGAATAGGGCTCTATCTGAGGAAAAGAGAAGATGGATTCCCGCTGACTACCGGCGGGAATGACCCTGTGAAAGAAGATGGCTGTAATCATATTGACACGTTCTGGTCTTCACCATAAATTAGTCTATAGCTAGTCTATGAAGGGATTTTCGTTATGCCTGAAATTGGAGTCAATGAGGCCAAAACACATTTACTCAAGTTACTTGAGCGGATTCAAAATGGAGAACGCTTTACCATTACCAAACATGGGCGACCCGTGGCTGAACTCGTCCCTGTGACCCGTAAGGATCCCGAAGCAATTCGCAAAACCATCGAGAGTATCCGTTCTTACCGAGAAACTCTTCGTAAACGAGGCCTCACCACCCAACGTCTTACTCACTGCGGTCAAACGTGGAAGACTCACAACAAAAGATGTGAGTTACTTGATTACGGAACTTCGTGCACTACTGCCTTTGGAAATTGATGCCGCTTCTACGGAACGAGCATTGGAAGAAACTTTGGCCCTAGCCAAGAAGTACGACTTGACTACCTACGATGCTTCCTATCTCGAGCTAGCCCAACGACGTAATCTGCCATTCGCAACACTTGATACCAAGCTGCGAAAAGTTTGCTTGTCAGCTAAAATCACACTCCTTCCGGCATAACTCCCTCATTGTCACCCAATCGGATTTAGCGGTCGACACACTCGCTGGAGAAGCCCACTCAGGTCGCTCAGTTGGGGACCGCTTTCATGGAGAGAGCGATGCGTTTGCGGGGGATGTCGACCTCCAATACGGTGACTTTGACTTG
>QIDY01000330.1 GCA_003228495.1 Nitrospirota bacterium | reverse complement strand
ACGATTCACATCGAACGTTCGACTCTTCCTCAACCTTCCCACATTCAATTCCTTTTCCCCTTAAAGCCCTTCTTCATTATGCATCCACGATGCCTACGTTTTGTATATTTCTATGGGTTTTGGCAGGGAAATCGTATTTGGTGTAGATATTTTAAATTGACAAATAGTATTTTTAAAATTACAATTTTCCTTCAGAATTTCTGGATTTCCCATCTTCAATTAAGAAAGTCTGCCCGGAATGTTCAAGCGTATAAAGAAGACAATTTGGAGAAGCGTTCTCATAGGAAGTTTGGTCTTCTTAGCCTCTGGCACCCTTGGAATAACTCACAGCTCTGCAGATATTCCTCTTTTCACCAACGTTGCAAAAGCAGGCAGCCAACCCTTTACTTATGGAGTATTTAAGAGGGTGAAGACTGCATCAACAACACCTATTCCAGAATCTGCCGATGCCGTGCTCATTCGAACAAAGGAATGGCAATGGCATCGTTATCTCAAGCATGCATTAAATCTTCCGGATTGGATTGATCTAGGGCTGGAGCATCGAACACGCTTCGAAGTGTATGATCATCCTTGGCGATCCATCCAGCCCTTAGGCCAAACAGATCCCCAAATTCAACAACGATCCCGTGTGCGGTTTGGCCTGAATGGGGGGGCATTCAAATTTTTATTTGAAGGGCAGGATTCCCGGGTTCATCTTAGTGATCTTAGTGAATTTGATTTTCTCAACACGGGGATCAGGAATGAACATGATATTTTGCAGTTATTCGTATCGGCGACAGCAAAGAATGTTTTCGGAACCGGTCTTCGCACCGACCTGCATTTCGGGCGACTCACCATGGATTTTGGCCGTCGCCGGTTGATTGCCCGGAATGATTTCCGGAATACCACGAACGCGTTCGATGGGATACATTGGCAAGTGGCCAGAGACAAGATCTGGCGCATTCGTGCGTTTCTGGTCGAACCGGTGATACGAGACCAGGTCCAGCTCGACGAGCAATCGAAACGATTTGTATTCTGGGGGACGTATGTTGAAGCGAATCAAGTATCGTGGTTCCGCCTCAATGCGTATTATTTCGGGTTGAATGACCAACGATTTTCGACGCTGGGCTTACAACGCACACATTCCACGTTTGGAGTGCGTCTTTATGAAAATCCCCAAAAAGCCCAGATTGACTATGAAATCGAGAGTGTCTGGCAGACAGGAAAACTGGGCAATACGGACCACTTCGCCCACTTTCAACATATCGATCTTGGGTATAGCTTCGATTTCCCATGGTCGCCGCGATTTTTGATTCACTACGACTATGCCAGTGGAGACCGGAATCCGACCGATAGCCAGTCCTCAGGATTCGATACGCTCTTTGGCGCCCGGCGGTTTGAGTATGTGGGCACAGGCAATTTTGGGCCGTTTTTCCGATCAAATATCAGTTCTCCGGGATGGCGAGTGATCGTCGTCCCCGCCAAGGGCTGGAAATTCCAGTTGAAGCAACGGTTCTGGTATCTCGCCACCTCGCGTGGCGCATTCGCTGTTAGCGGACTGCGTGATGCCTCAGGCGAGTCTGGAAATTATCTTGGGCATGATGTCGAAGTACGGGCGCAATGGAAAGTGAATGATAACGTAGAATTCGATGCCGGCTATGATCACTGGTTCAAAGGCAGTTATTTTGATCGGCTTCCGGCCAGCGCGGGGCTGCCACCTGGTGGCAATAAAGACACCGATTATTTCTACATTCTAACCAAGTTCAGATTATAGAAAATTCAAACTGGAGAAGATTCATGATCATAAGAATTTATACATTTGCCGTTCTAGTCTTTTTCCTAATACTTTTAACGACAGCCTCGGCCGAGGGGGTGCGAGTGGCAGTGGCAGCAAATTTCAGGGCCACCCTAAGTGAGATTGTCAAAAATTTTGAGCGAGACACCAAACATACCGCCCTCGTCAGCTCCGGGTCGAGCGGAAAGTTTTATGCGCAAATCAAACATGGAGCTCCCTTCGATGTATTCTTTTCGGCTGATGTTACGCGTCCACAGCTGATAGAAGAAGAAGGACTCGCGGTACCAGGCAGTCGGTTTACCTATGCCATAGGACGGCTGACTTTGTGGAGCCCTGATCCCAACATGATCAAGGGGGAAGGACTCACAGTGTTGTCAAATGGCCACTTCGAACATCTGGCCATGGCCAACCCCAAGACCGCACCCTATGGGACTGCGGCCAAACACATCCTAGAAACCTTGGGATTGTGGAACCACCTAAAAGGTCGAATCGTTCAAGGGGAAAATATTGGTCAAGCCTTTCACTTTGTGTATTCCCAAAATGCTCAACTGGGGTTTGTGGCACTTTCTCAAGTTCTGGATCCCAAAATTAATGGAGCCGGCAGCCGCTGGGACGTACCAGAAAATTTACATGAACCTTTGCGCCAACAAGCGATACTTTTGATCAAAGGCCAACATAATAAAGCCGCTACAGCCTTTTTAGACTATGTCAAAGGACCAAAAGCCCGAACAATCCTAGAACAATTTGGATATGGGTTAGAGTAACCAGGGCTATGGAGAAAAATTTAGAAAAGTGACACGAACCTCTTCACAAGAACCGCCGCTATATTGGCTCGAAAGCTATTGCGGATTGTGAGCAGGCCCTAAATATGGCACTTCTTCTTTATTGGTCTGCCCGATAAAGTCAATGGGTAGGTCTCCACGCAAATGGTCTGGTGTAAGCCAGAGAGTCCCTCCCCAACTAGCATCCCAAACAGATTGCGCCACCTCCTCATTCCCTGCTGTTAAGGCATAGGCAAGGCTTCCAAAGAATCCTCCAAGCACGGCGTAGGCACACTTGAAAGGAGTATACAGGAGTGACAATGCTCCGCTCGCAATTTGAAGTCCTATGGACGAATCCTTGGAAGAAGTCTCTTCCTGTTGGCCGCCTGATTGAGAAGTCTGTCGTTCGGCATCTGGGATGTTTTCGTCTGTGGACATGGCAGGGGCAGTCATATCCCTCCCCGCTTTTTTCTTACTCTCAAAGTGAGACGACACATTAGATTTTTTGGACGTAGCCGTTGAATGGTCCTCGACTGTGGGAGAGTCTGGAAGCACATCAGGAATCTCCTCATGTCGCAGAGCGGAAGAGACTGTCACCTGCTCTCTTTTTTTCTTCACTTGATGCACT
>QIDY01000009.1 GCA_003228495.1 Nitrospirota bacterium | reverse complement strand
GGCATCATAGAAAATAACTCTGTCCATATTCTTTCTTATATGCTCATAAAGCGTCCTGGTTATTGTAGGTTCAAATCTCTTAACAACAGACGTGATTCCTAATTCTGGGGAAATTAGATTCGTAGCGGACGGGCCATCCTAGGCATCAAAATATCAAGTATGTCGTATTGCAAGACCTGACCCACAATCTTCGTCCCTTGTTTAGCAATAGGGGTCGCGTCTTGCAATACTATAGTTTTATATTCCCCCTGTTTTTGCTTAGTCAGCATTTTCTTTTCCTATGGCGTCACCTTGTTCAGCCCAATGTGTTGGATGGAGCCACGGGTTAATCCTAATTGTTAGAGTTGGATTCTCCATTCTTTTGCTGTATCAGCTCAAAGCGAGGGACGAACTTCCCTCCTATTCCGACCTTCTCGCAAAACATGTCGAGGGGTCTAACCCACAATCCAAATTCACCGTACAAGGCTCGGTATACAACCAAATGCTCTTCTGTTTCTGAATGCTTGGCGATACCAAGGACCTGATAGGTGTTTCCTTTGTAATGACGATACACGCCCGCTTGAATCATGAATATTCTCCATTCTTCTAGAGATGTCTTTGGCGGTCATTTATTTAATCTGACTAATTAACCTGTTTGGTTATTGTCGATGCTGTTGTCGGTAGGAGTGGAGTGCGATGCTGCCGGCTACCGTAGCATTCAATGGGATGGATGTATGAATTTGGGAGATGCTGAAACGTTGCGAATACGGCAAGGAGGGAATACCAATTCCTTCTTCGCCAATAAGCAGGCGGATATGTTGTGGCCAGGCTAGAGTGGCAATGTCTTCACCCTGCATGTCCAACGGGATAATCCATTTCAATATTTCTGGCTTATATAATTTCGTAATCGAACAGCCTTGGCTGAGTGATTGGCCAAAGACGGCTCCGCTACTGGCTCGAATGACTTTAGGATGAAAGGGATGGACGGCTTCGCGAAGAAGAATCACGGTGCGTACGCCGAATGCCCGACAAGAGCGAAGGAGTGCTCCCAAGTTTCCCGGGTCACCGATTGGGCAAAGTATTTCCAGTCCTTTGGGGGGTTGCAACAGATCGAATTGTGGTATTGAGGGATTTGTACAGACGACCAAGGGCTCTTTCGTGCCGAATATATCCAACTCATCAAAAAGGGGTTTGGCGAGTGTAAAGCCTGTCGTCTGAGAAGGTAGATCTTCACGCATCTCATACGATGGTGGAAGTAAGATTTCACAAATGGATGTTTCTGTTCCCTGAATGAGTTCCTTCCTGAGCTTGGTCCCGGATACCAAGCATTGCTGATGGGTTTTGACGCCCGGAGAATCAAGTAATGAGACCCACCGTTTAAATCGAGGGTTGTGTCGGCTGGATAGGAGGCGAGGCCGGGTCATGAGAATTTACCAACGGGGGCATGATGATGAAGGGATAGACAAACGTGGGATGAAAGGTGGGGAAGCAAGAGAGTCCACATAGAAACCGTTGCTTATCATACCAAAGCTTACTCAAGAGACCTACAAGAAAAGCCGATAACGGGATTAAACAGATGGTCCCGCATGTTCCCTTCCTGAAGGTCAGATCCGCGTATTGAGAATCCGCAGTCTATACTGTGTCTGCAAGCCGAGTGGTATAACCGGAGAAAATGGACTATTGAATATTTCACTTCCATGGCAAATACATGCCAATAGGAGACCGCCATCATCAGCTGGAGGGAATGTTCAAAAAAGTCCGTCCAGCAAGGCCGCAGCCATTTTGACGCGCGGAGCGTACTCTCAGTACGTGAGCACGGCAAAAGGGCGAGAACGCCGCTGGCGGCTTTTTCCAACATTCCCGAAAGTGTTGTTTGGAGTCTGGTCAGCAGGCCAAACCGATCAGAAAGGTCAGAAAACGATGAGTTCGCTCAAGACGCGTGCAATGGGTGAGACCGTTGAGGCAGAAGAACATGACAAAGCCTTAGAATCGTTGGCCAGAGTTTTGCGCTGTCTGGGACGACATGCCTTTGAGTTGGAACAGCTTTCGGAAGAAGCCATTGAAAAGGAATTTGAACGGTGGGCCATGCATGTATTGGTGGGCTCGCCAACCCGTGATGAAGATCCGGATGTCGAGGAGGGACCCATTCGGCGGGATTGGGGTGAACTGACCAAGTTTGTGAATAGACATCGCCAACAGGAAAAACATTATGTTGATCGTAATTTGCAAGATGTGCGAAATGTCCTGTGGGAATTTACGAATACAGTGGGACGAGCGATGGTTGAAGATCAGCAAACGGATCAACAAGTGGAGAATTATCTCGGACAATTACGGTCGGCCACGGAAAGTGGATCGTTTAACGAGGTCAAGCAAGCCTTGCTATCAGTCGTCCAAGGGATGAATGTGGTGATCGATGAGCGTAAAAAGCGTCAACAACAGCGGATCAAACAGCTTGGTGAAAAATTGCGCGCTGTGGAGCAGGAATTAGGGAGTGCTCGAAAAGAAATGGTGTTAGATCCGCTGACGCGGCTCTATAATCGTGGAGCTTTGGATTTGCAGTTAGAACGTACGACTAGCATGAGTTTTTTCTCGGAAACCGTGGCTTGTGTGTTCATGGTTGATATCGACCACTTTAAACGTATTAACGATACGCATGGGCATCCGGCCGGAGATGCAGTCATTCAGCAGCTAGCCGATCGGCTGGTGTCGAACTTCCCGCGAAAGACGGATTTTATTGCACGCTATGGGGGAGAAGAGTTTTGTGTGTTACTCCCTGGAGCGAATCTTGAACTGTGCCAACGCCTAGGTGAACGGTTATTAGAAACCGTGCGTCGTGAGGCTTTTCATTATCAAGAGATCACTATCCCTGCCACGGTGTCTGTCGGTGTGGCTGAATTAATGCCAGGAGAAACGGTTGCAAGCTGGATAGAACGTGTAGACCGTGCGCTGTACCAGGCAAAGGAGAGTGGGCGCAATCAATTGTGCACGGCGATAGATATGGTAGGGGTGTCTCAGGAGAGCTAAGACCGAAAACTCTCACGATTGGGAGAGGCTGGATGTCTTAGGTCGTTTGTGGTTGGGGTGACGGCGCGAGGTGTTGCTAACCGATGGATGTGGGTGATCTCTTCAAAACTCCCTAATCGTGTATGAAAGAAACTGGCGATCTGAGGAATACCGGTCATGATATGATCTAAAATCGGTCCCCAATCTTCTGGTTGAATGGTCAACCGGCCTTGGCTTTTTTCATGCGCAATGGCAAGGGCTGTTTCGGTGTGGGGATTCATCCAAATATCGGCAATGAGGCCCGATAGGGAGACGACATCCACCAGTGATTGAAAATCTTGCGGTGTTTCAAATAATTCTGGCGTATGGCTATAGAGAATGGCCACTTGAAACTCTTCCGGCAATTGCCATTGTTGTACCAGCCAGGCTCCGACTTGTGCATGGTCTACGCCGAGATGTTCCAACTCAAGCCGATTGAGGTCTGCATGATCCTTTGTCGGTTCTCTCTGGAATGCCTTGATTTCATCAGCAGCGACTTCGTTTAAGGCTAAAATGCCAATGTCTTGTAGAAGCGCACCAAGAAACATGAGTTCCGTATCGGGATAGTTGAAGTGTTTTCCAATTGCACGGCCGGCCGTACTGGCAAAAATGGATCGTCTCCAAAATTGGACATGGTCGATTGCCGAGGTCGGTGTGTCTTTGATGTCTTTAATGAGACGATAAAAACAGAATGAAAGGGCCAAGTTGGCAATCGTGGAAAAGCCAAGCAAAGTCACGCCTTGCAAAATGCTCGTGACTTTGTGTCGTGCCCCGCCGTAATAACCGGAATTAGCCATAAATAAGATTTGCGCCGCCAATCCGGGATCTTGAGAAATCAAATTGGCGAGTGTCGAGGCTGGAGTTTCCTCGTCTTGACACATCTTGAGAATTTTCGAGGCTAACGGGGACAAAATCGGGAGAGACTTGCAGGTTTTGATCCGCTCAAAAATGGTTTCTGTTTCTTGGCTTTGCTCCAAATCCAGTGGCAGTGACAGTTGCATGAAAACGTCCTTGGTAATTGGGGAGTTGTTGTCGAGTG
>QIDY01000364.1 GCA_003228495.1 Nitrospirota bacterium | reverse complement strand
GCTTCCCCCTAGCAGCCTTTGGGGTGGGTGTGGGAATAGGCTCTCTCTTAGTGGGAAAACTCTCCACCACGAAAGTTGAATTGGGGTACCTTCCCTTTGGAGGCATTGGAATCACCCTCAGCCTCGCTGCCTTAAGTCTGTTGAAGCCCGAGCTAAGCGGCACGCTTTTGGGAATGGCCTGTCTTGGACTCTCAAGCGGGTTTGTGGTGGTGCCCCTCAATGCGCTCATTCAATGGCGATCGCCATCTGATCGCCGGGGAGCCGTCATTGCCTTCTCTAATACCTTAGTTTTCGGGGGAGTGCTATTGGGATCTCTGGGGTGCGGATTTTTGGCGACAATTGGCTTAAGTGCCAGCGCCATATTCCTCGTATCCGGGATAGGAAGTGCCTTGCTCACACTCTGGGCAATGTACAAACTTCCCGAAACATTCATCCGCCTTATGTTGGTCCTGTTCACCCACAGCCTTTATCGACTCACCATTCTTGGGAAAGAGCGAATGCCTCAAGAAGGCGGCGCACTATTAGTCCCAAACCATGTCTCATTTATCGATGGCTTTCTGCTCTTGGCCACGACTGACCGACCTATTCGATTTCTCGTGGACCGATCGTATTTTGACCACCCCTGGTTGAACCCATTGGCCAAAATCATGGGTGCCATTCCGATTTCACCCAACGGATCTCCCAGAGAAATTTTGCAGGCACTACGTGAGGCAGGCCGCCGACTAGATGAAGGTGAATTAGTCTGCATCTTTCCAGAAGGCCAAATCACCCGAACCGGGAATTTATTACCCTTCCGGGCGGGATTCACACGCATCGTCAAAGGCCGGAATATTCCCATCATTCCGATACACCTGGATCGAGTCTGGGGCAGTATCTTTAGTTTTATTGGTGGAAATTTTTTGGCCAAATGGCCAGCCCGCCTGCCCTATCCGATTACAATTTCTCTTGGTGAACCACTCCCTTCCACCACATCAGCCGAAGACCTGCGCCAGGCCATTCAGGAACTGGGTGAGGCTGCCTGGGCGGTACGAAAAGCCAGCCGCCGTCCACTCCATCACAGTTTTGTCTCAGCCATGCGCAAACACCCTTTTCGGTTTGTGTTTGCCGATGCCACCAAACCCCATGTCTCCTGTTTTCAAGCGCTAATCGGGGCCATTGCCTTAGCGAGAGCCTTACGCTCATATTGGGATGGACAACATACCGTCGGCCTGCTTTTACCGCCAAGCGTAGGTGGTGCACTCGCGAATATTGCCGCCACGCTTTCTGGCCGTACCACCGTCAATTTGAATTATACGGCTGGAATGACAGGACTGGAGTCGGCCTCAAAACAAGCCGGGCTCGTGACAGTCCTGACTAATCGAGTCTTCTTGGAAAAAGCAAAAGTGGAGCTTCCAGCCAACCTCACGCCTATCTGGATTGAAGAGGTGCGGAAAACGATTGATGCACGTGCAAAAATCACGGCATTTTTACTTTCGCTGTTTGCTCCAATCCGCATGCTCGAACGTAGTTGCGGAGCCATTACGCAACCCACTCTTGACGATTTAGCCACGATTATCTTCAGTAGTGGTAGCACGGGAGACCCCAAGGGGGTGATGTTGAGCCATTTCAACCTGGATTCCAACGTAGAGGGCGTTGCCCAACTTTTACACATCGACAAGAATGACCGACTCCTGGGCATTTTGCCTTTTTTCCACTCGTTCGGATATTTAGCCACCTTATGGTTTCCCACGATTCATGGAGCAGGAGTGATTTATCATCCTTCTCCGTTGGACGCTGGAGCAATCGGCGACCTCATCCATCATCACAAGGCGACCGTTCTTTTGACCACCCCCACCTTTTTACAACTTTATATCCGCCGCTGTACGCCTGAGCAATTCGGCTCGCTTCGCATCGTTCTCACAGGTGCGGAAAAATTACCTGATCGACTGCTCACGGCATTTGAAGAACGCTTTGGTATTCGCCCGATCGAAGGCTACGGAGTTACGGAATGTTCGCCGGTGATCGCTGTGAATTGTCCGGATTATCGCGCAGCTGGGTTTTTTCAATCCGCTTCGCGGCCAGGCACCGTAGGGCAACCCCTCCCCGGTGTGTCACTTCGAATCGTTGACCCCGATACGTATGAGAGGTTGCCGGTCGGCACACCAGGCATGCTCTTGGTCAAAGGTCCCAATGTCATGGATGGGTACCTGGGTCGGGAAGATCTAACGGCACAGGTGATGCGTGACGGATGGTATATCACCGGCGATATCGCCAAATTGGATGAAGATGGGTTTCTGACCATTACCGACCGCTTATCTCGATTTTCTAAAATCGGTGGAGAGATGGTTCCGCATGGACAGATAGAAGAAGCATTGCACCAAGCCATTCAAGCCGATGACATGGTACTAGCCGTTTCGGCCATTCCAGATGACCGCAAAGGCGAACAACTGGTCGTCTTGCACATGCTTGAAGAGTCCACGATCCCGGATCTACTCGACAAGGTGGCTGCTAGTGGCCTCCCTAATCTATTCATTCCGCGGCGCGACAACTTCATTAAAGTCGATCAACTGCCGGTCTTAGGAACGGGCAAGCTAGATTTACGTGCCCTGAAACGCGCAGCCCTTGAACATACGGCCAAGCCCCGTAATAACCAATCTTGATCACCAAGCCCAACGACGTCATTTAGGAACAACAACGATGCCCGACGTACCGAGGAAATCCTTGATTGATTGCCATGTACATCTGGCCGCCTTGCCGGAAGGAAACAACGGCTGCATCATTTCTGCAAAGATGCTCAAGAGCCCCTTGTTTCGGTTTTTATTATGGAAGCATCAATTATCCCCAGCCAACCCGGCCGACGCGAATCGTAAATATATTCAAGATCTCTTAAGCGAATTACAAGCTTCGCAATATGTCGACAAAGCCGTCCTGCTTGGGATGGATGGCGTGTACACGAATGAAGGCCGCATCGATCACCAGGCCACGGATTTCCTTATCAGCAATGATTATGTGCTAGAACTAGCTAACAAATATCCCAACGAGTTTTTAGCTGGGGTGTCCATCAACCCGCAACGTATCGACGCCATCGAGGAACTCCATCGCTGCGCTGAAGCCGGAGCCCTTCTCGTGAAAGTTCTACCCAATTCCCAGCAATTCGATCCTAGCCATTACCGCTATCAAAAATTCTACCGCGAACTGGCCACACTGGGTCTCCCACTACTCAGTCACGTAGGCTATGAATTCAG
>QIDY01000057.1 GCA_003228495.1 Nitrospirota bacterium | reverse complement strand
GTCGTGTACCGCACAGGAGGCCAGGAGCATAGCCACCCGGTGGAACTGAGCGAAACGGAATTGGCCAATGCATTGCGTTCCATCTCGGTTCGACCTCAACGTGGACTTGTTTCCTTTCTTTTGGGCCAGAAGGGATTCCAGTTTCCGCCAGCCTTTTCAGAAGAAATGGTCCAATTCCTCGCTTCTCAAGGAGCGGCCGCTCTTCACAAAGCCACACCGCTCGAAGAAGTAGTGTTTTATTTTAATCTTCCTCGAGAAGATGGCATAATTCGTGAGATTACCTCTGGTAGTTTTTACGTGCAAGGAGGCCGCATACACTTGGTGTTGGCCAACTATCGGCATGGCATCGTGGGTTCCATGGAGGCTGAACGGGCTCGGGGGGACCCCCTTACCATACTGGGAGAGCCGTTGTATGTAGTCACACCAAGCCCTAATGGGCGAATTGAGGAAACCATGGGTTGGACTTCATTCTTCACGGAGGTACGGCAACATATTTCCATCGACCTTAATGTGGAGGTGAAACCCGTCCAAGAATCGCCGAAAAACAAGGAAGGTTTTCAGAATGACCAAGTTTCGCCAGGTATGCCCGTGATCGAAAAATTACGCGAGCTCGACACGATGAGACAAGAGAGGCTCATTTCCGAAAAGGAATTTGAGCAGATGAGAAGGCTGTTATTGGATTCGTTCTAGAACGCCAACCAGGTAGGTGAGGTATTTTCCTCGATATTCTCGGATAGGTTTTTCAGGGTGGGCTTTCAACCACTAAACAAACACGGGAAAGAGGAAATCCCAGGTTTTATAGAGGCCGTGGTCCCCAAAGAATTAAGGCGACTCCAGCAAGGCAAAGCCCGGCTCCTACAGTATCCCACAAATCAGGGATTATCCTTTCCACAGCCCATAGCCACAACAGCGAAGCCGCGATAATCTGTGTATTCGACAAGTCATGGGGGCTTATAAGGGAACGAGAGTTGATGCCATGGTGTGAGCATCGCCTGAATGGTTAACGGAATGAGATTCTAATCAGAATGAGAAATAAAGACCAATAATTTATGAATCAGAGGACTAATAACTAGACTAAAAACAACTTTTCTTGGCAATGCACAAAACCATCAGCAGACAATAAAAGATCCCCGCAGCAAGACTACGGGGTATTCAGAGGAACAAAGGATTTGAAAATCCCCCTAACCCCCTTTGCCAAAGGGGGAACCTAAGCGGTGACCCGGTAACAAACAACAGATGGTGCTGCTTCATGGGTTTGTGAAAAAACTAAAAAAACACCAGAGAAAGACATCGACCTGGCCATGACACGTTTTAAGGAGGTACGACATCATGCGTAAGAAGAACAAACATATTGGTTCGTCATTTGAGAGCTTCCTGAAAGAGGACGGCATCTATGAGGAAGTGACGGCGGCAGCGATTAAACGCACGCTTGCGTTGCAGATTGAGCAGGAAATGGCAGCACAAAACATTTCCAAGGCTGAAATGTCTCGACGCATGCGCACCAGCGCCTCCCAGCTTGGACGTTTACTTGATCCTGACAATGACAAGATCCAGCTGGATACCTTGTACATAGCGGCCAGTGCTGTGGGCAAGGCGCTCGAAGTGAGTTTGGTTTAGCGAATATCTGAGAACCCTCATCTCAAATATGACTCGTTAAACAAGAACAAATAAGGCCACCATGCGGAATATCCGCCAAAACATGTTCATCGCCTTCATATACAATAGCATTGGAGTCCCAGTGGCAACGGGAATCTTATACCCAATATTTGGAATCCTTCTCAGCCCCATACTCGCGGCAGCTGCAATGACATTCAGCTCCATCTCAGTGATAACCAACGCGCTTAGATTAAGGAGAGAGAAGCTTTAGTCTCTTAGGGACAAAATTTCGTATTTTTCTGCAAAGATATTTTTGGTGATGTTCAAAAAGCCTTGTCTGTCAAGGAGAAAAATGCTATTCCGGAAAAATCTACTTTTTGGAAACGGGCATTCTTCCGTGCCTTCGTCTTGTTCTTTTTTATCGCCTCACGCCTTACGAGTATTCTCCCCTGTTTGGCTCCGGCTCGTCCGAGTTAGGTAGTCGCCCTGATCTCTCACAAGAGGCATTAGGGTTTCTTTATGGTAGAAATTCGGCGGGCCATGTTGACGGGACATTTCACCACACGTAGCCTACTCCTATTCATTAGGAGCGGCCAAAGGAACAATTATATGAACGAGGCTATGGAGGGTCGAGGGTAATAACGAGAAGGTCAATGGGTTAAAAAAATAGGGGGAATATCATGAATCAGAAATCGCTTTATGAGCGTCTTGGTGGTTATGACGGTCTTACTGCTTTTGCAAATGACTTGCTCCCACGTTTACAAGCTGATACTCAATTAGGCCGTTTTTGGCAAAATCGGGGAGACGATGGTATTGAGAGAGAAAAGCAATTGCTGATAGATTATTTATGCTCAGTGACCGGCGGTCCAATGTACTACACGGGCCGAGATATGAAGACAACGCATAAAGAGATGAAAATCAGTGAAAATGATTGGGCAATATTCCTGGAGCATGCCGGTGCTACTATGAAGACTTTAAAGGTTCCAGCGCAAGAATGTGATGAGGTGGTTGCATTCGTACTTAGCCTGAAAGAAGATATTGTCGAACCATAACTGGATCCAAAACTAATCTGGCCTTTTGGCTAAAAACTGGGTTTTCTGCCAGTGCCGCCATTCCTATCTCGGCTATCTCAGTCCGGTAGACTTCGAGAAAATGACTTGGTCGTCAGAGTAATCTCGGCCAGAAAAGCGGATCAATCAGAAGAGAGAGACTATTGGGAGGCAAGACAATGAGAGAACATTATGATTTTTCAAAAATGAAAGGGAAGAAGAACCCCTATACGAAGTATCTAAAACAACCTGTCACTATCCGCCTGGACAAGGATATCGTGAGCTACTTTAAAGGTATGGGAGCTGAAACAGGTATTCCGTATCAACATCTCATTAATCTGTACCTCAGAGACTGTGCCGAGAGTCATCGCAAATTGAAAATACAATGGGCTTCTTGACCATAAACCTCTACGAAGTCTTTCGAGGAGTTCGTAGTGCACTTGAGGTTTGAATGTGGGGTGATAATCCCAGGTTTTACAGAGTCCGTGGTCCCCAAAGAATTAAGGCGGCTCCGGCAAGGCAAATCCCGGCTCCGACAGTATCCCACAAATCAGGGACAACCCTTTCTACGCCCCATAGCC
>QIDY01000248.1 GCA_003228495.1 Nitrospirota bacterium | reverse complement strand
GCACGCGTGTTGGAAGCCTTACAGTCAGGAACCGTATCTTTGAGTTTGCGGCGCGAACTGGCGAAAAAAGTTTTCTTCCATACGGCTCGGTATGACAGTCTGATTGCCAATTACCTTCATTCACAATTGGCTGATTCATTTGAACAGAAATTTCCATCACTTTTCTCACTGATGTACGAAAAGGTTGATGATCTTCGATATGGCGAAAATCCACATCAAAGCGGTGCCGTTTACTTGGATCGAAATACCAAAGAGGCATCTGTTTGTCAGGCGAAGCAACTGCATGGCAAAGCCATGTCCTACAACAATTACTTGGATGCCAATTCTGCGTTGGAATTAGCCAAGGAATTTGATGAGACTGCTGTGGTCATTGTCAAACACAACAATCCTTGCGGGGTGGCGCTGGGAGATACGGCAGCGGAGGCCTATGTGCGGGCTCGGGAAACCGATCCGGTGTCGGCCTTTGGTGGCGTGATCGCCTGTAATCGGGATGTGGATGTTGCGATGGCCAAGGAAGTCACTTCGACGTTTGTTGAAGTCTTGATTGCACCGTCATTTACCGAGGAGGCTTTGACTGAATTGCAACGCAAAAGGGATTTACGTTTGCTAGCGGTCGGCTCGTTAGAAACCGCCCAACCTGATAATTTGGATATGAAGAAAATTGTGGGTGGTATCCTGGTGCAAGAGCGGGATTTGGGATCGTTGCGGGATCTGGGTGACTTGACAATTCCCTCTCAACGGCAGCCGAGCAATGAAGAATATCAAGCCTGCGATTTTGCCTGGAAAGTGTGCAAGCATGTGAAATCCAATGCGATTGTATTTGCCACGTCTCAGCAAACCGTAGGGATTGGCGCAGGGCAAATGAGCCGTGTCGATTCCGTTAAACTGGCAACAATGAAAGCCAACCTGCCCATTAAAGGCTGTGTGATGGCCTCCGATGCCTTTTTCCCATTTCGTGATGGCATTGATGCTGCGGTCAGTGCCGGGATTACCGCAGTGATTCAGCCAGGTGGCTCCATTCGGGATAAAGAAATCATTCAAGCGGTGGATGAGCAACAAGTGGCCATGATTCTCACCGGCATGCGCCACTTTCGTCATTAAGCGAATTCGCGCCCTCGTTGCATGAGGATTGTTGAACCTCATACGAATTCATACCTTGGATTCACACCGTATCTTCATTTCTAAACGATCATGAAAATCCTTGTCATTGGTAATGGCGGGCGTGAACATACGCTGGTGTGGAAGCTTGCGCAATCGCCTCGCGTGGCAAAGATTTATTGTGCGCCGGGTAATGCCGGAATCGCACAGGTGGCAGAATGTGTGGCTATTAAGGTCGATGATCTGGTAGGTCTGCAAGCGTTTGCTAAAGATCACGCTGTTGATTTGACGATTGTCGGACCCGAATTACCCTTGTCGTTGGGGATTGCCGACGAATTTCGAAAGGCTAAATTGCGGATCTTTGGGCCGACGCGCAATGCCGCTCGAATAGAATCCAGTAAATCCTTCGCAAAAGAGCTGATGGTACGCGAAAATATTCCTACAGCAGCTTCTCGGACGTTCGATACATTGGACCCGGCGCTCCTGTGGCTGGAAAAATGCGACATGCCTATCGTGGTGAAGGCGGATGGCCTGGCCCAAGGAAAAGGGGTCATCATTTGTGCGACGCGAGTCGAGGCCCAGGTGGCCGTGGGGAGCATGTTGAGTGAACAGCGTTTTGGAGAAGCCGGTGCTCGTGTGGTCCTGGAAGAATTTTTGGAAGGCGAAGAACTAACGGTCATGGCCTTTGCCGATGGACGAACTGTGATTCCCATGATTCCCGCACAAGATCATAAGCGGATCGGTGAAGGCGATACCGGACCGAATACGGGAGGCATGGGAGCTTATGCACCGGCCCCACTCGCGACTTCCGAACTTCAACGGCGCATATTGGAAGAGGTGTTGTACCCTGCAGTGATAGGATTGTCCCGCGTGGGGAGTCCGTTTTATGGTGTGCTGTATGCGGGCATCATGATCAAAGATGGCAATCCGTATGTGCTCGAATTTAACGCCAGATTTGGTGATCCCGAAACGCAAGTGGTGTTGCCGCTCTTACAGACGGATTTATTAGATATCATCGAAGCTGTGGTCGAACATCGTTTGGATCAACTGCAAGTGGTATGGCGCGATCAGGCTGCCGTCTGTGTGGTGCTGACGTCGGAAGGCTATCCAGGTTTGTATCAGACGGGGTTGCCGATCACCGGTTTGCCGGAACAACCCTCTGAATCTGTCGTGGTCTTTCATGCGGGAACGACCCGGTCGGAACAGGCCATCCTGACGAATGGCGGAAGAGTCTTGGGAGTGACGGCTCTAGCTGGTACGATACAAAGCGCGCAAGAACAAGCTTACGCAGCATTAGCTCCAATCAAATTTGAAGGCCGCTATTACCGCTCCGACATTGCCCATAGAGTGCTTTCCGACATTTCAATAAACTGACAGTATTGTCTCACCCTGTCATTCCTGCAAGTTGTTAGCAGGAATCTCTTCCTATTATGGCTACAGTCCTTCCTTTTAACTCTCCTCCCTCTCCACACATCATTGAGCAGATGGTGGCTTGTGTCCAAGGAGGAGGTGTCTTAGCCGTCCCAACCGATAGCTATTACGCCTTAGCTGTTGGTGCCTTTCAGCAAGTTGCACTGGAACGCCTGCTTGGCATTAAAGCCGATCGTGACCACAAACCCTTTCCCGTATTGATTGGCGACATCTCTCAACTGGATCAATTGGTTGATGAGGTTCCGGAAATTGGCAGAAAGCTCATACAGAAATTCTGGCCGGGACTCCTAACCCTCGTACTCAAAGCCAAGGCACATGTGTCACCCGTGTTAATGAGTGAATTAGGTGCTATCGGCGTACGGCAACCAAACCATAGCCTACTATGCAATCTGTTAATTCACACGGGGTCTCTCACGGGAACCAGTGCCAATCGAACGGGCCAGGTCCCTGCAATGACCGCTGAAAATGTTCAACACCAATTAGGATCGGAAATTGATCTGATCCTGGATGGAGGCCCGACATCAGGTGGTCAACCCTCTACAGTCCTACAAGTCGAACCGGAACTCCGCCTCCTCCGCCAAGGAAAAATTCCGCTGTCTGCCATTCAGAATGTTTTGGGAAATAGGATATTGCCAGGTTAATGCCATGAGGAACCTGAAAGGACGGTTTTATTTTTCGTCCCATAATCCAATCCTCTTC
>QIDY01000209.1 GCA_003228495.1 Nitrospirota bacterium | reverse complement strand
GGCCGATTTGATGTGCGGTTTTCTCAAGATCGAGGCTATGCGTGGATGGTCAGCCGTATGATGAACCATCGTTCACGTTTTTCGGGAATCTGCACGGGTGATCAAGCTATGTTTGTGCGGCGAATCGTGTTTCAATCTATGGAAGGTTTTGCAGACATACCTCTGATGGAAGATATTGAATTCAGTCGACGGTTAAAAGGGGAAGGAACTGTGGTGGCTCTCAAAGAAACTGTCACCACCTCGTTCCGACGATGGGAAGAACATGGCCCGCTCCGAACGATTGTGCGAATGTGGACCTTACGATTTCTCTATTGGGTTGGATGGGATCCAAAGCGTCTTCACCGGTATTACAGCCATGTCCGGTAATCCGTCACGAACTAGACAGTTCGGCTCGTCCCCGCAAAAACATGGCCAAAAACGAGGGGGGCGTCCACCCGCTTCCACGGCCCTCATCGTGTTTGCCAAAGCACCGGTAGCGGGACAAGTCAAAACACGTCTCTGCCCGCCTCTCACGCCGGATGAAGCCGCCAGCCTTCATGGAAGTCTCGTGTTGGACTTACTCGACCGATGCCAATCCCTCAAAGGGTGCGACGCAATAGTAGCGGGAGCACCGAGCCAGAATCATCCGTTCTTTGGAGCCATGAAGACAAGATTTAAAATTCCGATCTGGGATCAAGTGGGCGATGACCTTGGCGCGCGTATGGCCCACGCTTTTCAAGCAGCGTTAGGATCTTCCTATCATTCGGTCCTGATTGTGGGAACCGACATTCCCGGCATCAGTGTCTCACTCATTACTACAGCATTCAAGAGTCTCCAAGATCATGACATCGTCTTGGGCCCCACGGTAGATGGCGGGTATTACCTGATTGGGCTCCGAACGCCAGTACCGGAACTCTTTGAAAATATTCCTTGGTCAACGGATCAAGTCTTTTCGCTTACGGAGGAAAAAATTAAAGCGCTAGGCCTCACATTGACAGTATTGCCCATGCTGCGTGATCTGGATACGGTGGATGATCTTCAGGTCTTTATCCAAGATTCTCAAGATCGGAAGAATCAGGTCTTTTCAAACCGAACCAAAAATGTGTTGCAGGAATTGGCCAAACGTGTCGCCACACGTGAGTAGGAGAGGTTGCTTAGTGTATTTCGAATGCAACAGAACAAGAGGAGGCAAAATATGGCTGAACGTGTGGCATTGATAACCGGGGGAGCCAGAGGCATCGGGCGCGGAGTAGCCTTGGAATTGGCAAAAGAAGGCTGGATCGTCGCGATCTGTTATCGCACGAGTCAACGGGATGCTGAAAAAGTTAAACAGACCATTGAAGGACAAGGCGGCAAAGCGTTAACGATTCGATGTGATGTGTCGAAACCTGACGAAGCCACTCGGCTTGTTCGGCAAGTCGAAGAGACGTATGGGCGAATCGACGCGCTCATCAACGGCGCCGGGCCGTATCATCGTGTGCCTCTCCTGGAAGAAACGCCGGAAGGCTGGTCAGCAATGTTCACGAATAACCTCGATCCGATCTTTTATCTGGCTAAGGCCGTCGCCCCCGGCATGCAAACCAGAAAATATGGCCGCATTATCTCATTTGGTATGGCCAATGCGGACAAGATGGAGGCGCAGCCTCATGTGACCGCGCATTACATTGCCAAAACGGGCGTCCTCATTCTCACACGAACCCTGGCAAAAGTTCTTGCCCCCCATGGCATTACGGTGAATACCATTTCTCCGGGATTTGTGGATTCGGGGAGTGCACCGCCCGAAGAACTCGCAGGGATGGCCAAAAAAATTCCGGCAGGCTACATCGGGGGAGTTCAGGACGCAGTCCAAGCCGTGCGATATTTCCTATCCGACGAAGCCAGCTACGTGACCGGAGCCAATCTGCACCTCAGCGGCGGCTGGGGAATCTAGCGTGATCGGTTATCTTTTTTACTTACCGAATAAGGAAAAAGAATGTTTTGAGGTAATGCAGTCATTCCCGCGCAGGCGGGAATCCAGGATTACTCTCACGAAGGAAGATGGATACCCCCTACAAGCTGCGGGTATGACGAAGTGGATTGAACGTCGTCGCTTTCTTTCGAAATCTTTAATAAAAAGATTCAACTCCGGCACTAAACTTTTCCCAATAAAAGATCCCCGCAGCAAGCTACCGAGAATGGCAAGTTCAATTTTTTCAGGTCGGAAAAATTTTTCATAAATTTTGAGCCTTTTCTTCCGGATAGAATGGGTACATACTTTTAGTATTACCAGATAAGGAGGGTGAACCGATGAGTAAGGTATTGTCACTGAAACTGGATGAGACAGCGTATCATCAAACTGAAAAGATTCGGAAACGTCTCAAACTCCCTCGCAATACGTATATTCGTAAAGCGCTGGATCACTTTAACGCGTTATATACAAGGAAAGCTTTAGCACAAGACTATCAGAAAGCGTCTAAGCGATTAGCCACTGGACATCTTGCTTATTTACAAGAAACCGAACTTTTGGATGATCTGCCTGAAAAGATATGACGCCCCGCTACGGTCATGTCTATTTGGCGGATCTCAATCCACGAGTTGGAACCGAACCGGGGAAAATTCGCCCGGTTGTTGTTGTCCAAACCGATGCCTTGAACCCGTATCATCTCTCCACGCTCATTTGTCCGCTGACGACACAGATTGATGATGTTGAGACTCCCCTCAGAGTTGCGGTGCCGAAAGGCGTTTCAGGCTTAAGCGCGGCCTCAGACATTCTTGTCGATCAAATCAAGGCGATTGATAATCAACGATTTCGACGCAAACTTGGGGCGCTATCCGAGGCTTATCTCCACGAGCTACGTCATAAACTACTACTCATTTTGGATTTCGTGGAAGAAGCTCACTCGTAACGTGAACCTTAAAACCAGTGTGCCTAACCGCAAATAGAAATTAGAAGGCTTCCACACTAAGGCCTCATGTTCATTGCACCTATATTGAAAGATTCGGAAAATCTTTTGTCTGTTCCATCCATTGTAATCCGAAGACCTGAGCAAAATGGGCCGCCACTCGCTCTCGCACTTGTGCCACATCCACGTGTTGATCAAGACGTTTCGCCATCGATGTCATCACGCAGTTCTCAATGCCACATGGGGATAGCAACGAAAAAGGCTGCAGGTTCACGTTTACATTAAGAGCAAATCCATGCATTGTAACGCCTTGAGAAATTCGCACACCGATAGAGGCGACTTTTTCAGGATGCCCCTCCCCTGTGTTAATCCACA
>QIDY01000208.1 GCA_003228495.1 Nitrospirota bacterium | reverse complement strand
ACTTGAGAGTCCCGAGTTCTTATAGCGTATTACGCCACTAATTGCATCCCTTCGGCTCTTTGGAGATCAATTCTTTCGTGGAGGAATTTCTTCAAAGTAGCCGCATCCCGGGTATCCGCGAGAAATTCAGGTAGTCCATTTCTGAGCGCCATCGCACATACCTGTTCGGATGGCGGAATGCCTGGCCGAATGGTTCGCATCCACGAGCCAAAGAAGCCCCAAACCGATTGGGGCTTGACTGTGGCCAGGAGCTGCATGAGCCCCTGGGCGATCAGCCCCAACTGGATGTGTCTGTGGTAGGCGCTCAATTTGCGCAGCACGTTTCTTCGGTAGGACGATGATTGCCGGTGGAGGTATTGATTCCCACTGATGCGGCGCAATGGGGTCATGGTCGCCATCCAAAACCGATACGTATAGGTGCCCACGACATGCAAGGCCTGCTTAAAGGACACTTCGATTTTGAAGCGGAGTCCATAGAGTTTGATGACTTCGAGAGCGGGAAGGGTCAGGTCGGTGGTCATGAGCAGAATCGTGCCCCGGCGGGGGTGCGTCACGGCGACAAAGCGCACCAGGACCCCGGCTGCCCGCCAGAGGAGATCGGCCGTGGCATACCGAAGGATCACGTCGGTCTCCCCGTAGACGGGGCTGGCGGCCGCGATGAGATCAGCGGGTTGTGTTAGCAACGAGGCAATCGTGATCTTGCGGCCGTACTTCCTCGGTCGACCCCGAGACCGGGAATCTGGAGACACTGGCAGAGCCGGCATGTACGCCACACTGTTGCGTTTGACGCGTGTCACCAGATGGTTCCCTTGCTCCAGGAGCCCACGGACCACCCCACCGGAGGCGTAATACGCGTCGGCCAGAAAGTAAAACGGCTCGTGCAGCCCCAGCCGATCTAACAGCTGAATCATTTTATCCAGGAGTGTGCGCTGATCCCGATTGGACAAGACCAGGCCCTCATGGATGCGGCTGATCAGCGGAAGAGCCCCACACGTCGCCCCCACCCGTGTCAGGACGGCGACCGCCTGACAGGAGTGCCCGAAGATATACTCCGGCTTGGTGTTCGAGGCGGATGTCTGATGTAGCTTTTTGACGGCCGGCATTTTCCGCCCAGATTTCGCGACCTTGAGCCCATCACCGATAAGGACCGGCTTTCCTCTGACCCGATACAGGCTTGGGTGAACGCGGAACACGAGGGCGCACCACAATCGTGTCAGGACATTCACATTCAGCGACGGACTGTGAAAGAAGTCGAGCACGCGGTCGTAGCACCCGGGCCGGAGCCCTAGCGCACGGATGAGGCTCGTCACGCCCATGAGGTCCTTTCGAGTCGACATCCCCATCAAGCACGTCGCCATCCAGAAGAAGGTGCGGGTGCGGCCACACGCCGGCCGCAGTGCTTCGACCCATCCCCACCACAGCATCCAAAGTGTCATCCTTCCCCCCCCCCTTCAGAAATCATTCCCTCTTGACATGTCTCGATGTGTTTATAGCATATATATGCTATAGTCTAAAGCCAAACAAGGAGGGCACGTGATGCAGACAAAGCGGATAGGGAAAATCGAGAAGGAGATTGCCAGTATCAAGGAAGCACTATGGGCGATAGGCCCCATGCGTCCGGGGTCACTCACCGAACAATTCAAGGACCGGGAAAACGAGGTGGGCGCATTCTGGCAGATCAGCTATACGCGGCATATGCACAGTCGAACAGACTACATCCGGCGGGAGTGGGTCAAGACAACCCAAAAGCAAATCAAGGAGTATAAAAAGTTTAAGCGATTGATCGATACGTGGGTAGCTCTCGCTATCGAACACGCAAAATTGACGATGAAGATTGAAAAATCAAAGGCGAAAAAGTAGGATAGAATTCGGTACTCTCAAGTGACTATATTCGTTACCTAAAATTCAAATCTTACAAATTATGAAATCTGGGATTGTTGCTTCTCTAGCTGGGCGCTCAGATCGTCCCATTTGTGGGTGAGGCGATCTAGGTCGTGGGCCCATTGTTCGCGTTCTTGATGGAGGGTATTCCAGCGGGCATAGTCTTGGTAGGTAGCCGGGGCTGCCAGTTCGACGTCGCGGACTTTGATTTGCTCTTCGAGTTTGGCGATGTCTTCTTCCGCTTTGGCGACCTGTTTTTCCAAGCGGGCGATGCTTTTTGAAAGGTCTCGTCGTGATGGTGCGGTGGTAGGAGCAACGGTCTTGGTGGCTTTCCCATTAGTGACATGTTCAGTGGTGGGTTTTTCTTTGTGGGCTTTCTCTCTTTTTTTCGATTTTTTCTTTTCCAATTTGGCTTCAGGCGGAATCTGGTCTTCTAATTCCTTCGCGCGTTTCCAGCAATAATATTCATAGTCGCCGATATAATCTCGGGCTTTTCCTTCATCAATTTCTACCACGCGTGTCGATACCCGCATGAGAAATGTTGGGTCATGCGAGATAAACACAATGGTGCCGGGAAATTGGATGAGGGCATCGGTCAACATATCCACCGATGCGGGATCTAAATGATTCGTGGGCTCATCTAAGAGCAAGGTATTGGCTGGCTCCACGAGCATGCGGGCTAAGGCGACTCGATTACGTTCACCTCCGCTGAGTGCTTTGATGGGTTTGAGTTGATCGTCGCCGGAAAAGAGAAACGCACCGGCCAATCCGCGTAGAAAATTTCGTTCTGCTAATGGAGCCGCCTCTTCGAGCGAGTCTAAGATGCTATGTTCGGGATGAAGAATTTCGGCTTGATGTTGTGCGAAGTAATGGAGGGTAACGCCGTGTCCGACTTTTCGAGAGCCTTCTTCAAATTCCAGGACCCCGGCTAGCATTTTCAGAAGCGTGGATTTTCCTGCGCCATTATCCCCGACAAAGGCCACTCGCTGGCCTCGGTCAATCGCAAAATCTAATCCCTGATAGACAATTTTCTCACCATACCGTTTGTGGATGTTTTGCAGATCCAAGACTTCCCGTCCGCTCGCTGGAGGTTCAGGGAATTTGAACTTGAGACGTTTGGTATCTCGCTGCAATTCAATGCGCTTAACTTTTTCCAATTGCTTGATGCGAGATTGGACTTGGCTGGCTTTAGTGGCTTGATATCGAAATCGATCGACAAAGGATTGCACGCGAGAAATTTCTTTGGCCTGCCGATTAGCGGCCGCTGCTTCCTGTGCATCGCGTTCGGCCTTGAGTTTTTGAAAACGCGTGTAGTTGCCGCGATATTCTTGCAGCGTGTGATTGCGGACTTCCCAAAT
>QIDY01000363.1 GCA_003228495.1 Nitrospirota bacterium | reverse complement strand
CATCAGCTGTGGTCTATCTTCCGCGGAATATTGAAGACCATCCGGCTATTTCTGCTGCTGCTACTGCTTTATGCCTATCTCAATTTTGTCTTCCGTTTGTTTCCCTGGACTGAATACTTAGGAACGCACTTGATTAGCCTCGTGCTTGACCCGCTTCAAATGATTGCGAAGGGAATAGTGGGGTTCATCCCCGACCTTTTTTCCCTCGGAATTCTCGTTACCATATTCTACTACCTTCTTAAATTTGCGAAATTATTTTTTGCCAATCTCGCCGAAGGAAGAGTGGCATTCCAAGGGTTCGATCAGGAATGGGCTTGGCCGACCTACCGGATCTTTCGATTTCTGATCATCGCATTCGGGGTCGTCATTGCCTATCCCCATATTCCCGGATCCAGCTCCAATGCCTTTAAGGGCGTCACCCTTTTTCTGGGTGTGCTCCTGTCGCTTGGCTCTACCTCAGTGATCGGCAACATTCTTGCCGGATATTCCTTAGCCTACCGGCGGGCCTTCCGGTTAGGAGATCGCATCAAAATCAATGAACATGTCGGTGATGTGGTGGAGAGACGCTTACTGGTCACGCATCTTCGCTCCCTCAAGAATGAAGAGGTCATCGTGCCCAACTCGGAAATCTTGAACCATCCTGTGATCAACTACAGTTCTCTGGCCAAGCAGCAGGGGTTGATTCTTCATACCACCGTCGGAATCGGCTATGAGACCCCGTGGCGGCAGGTAGAGGCGATGCTGATGGAAGCGGCAGACCGGACACCGGGCTTACTGAAGGAACCGCCGCCGTTTGTCTTACAACAATTCTTGGGAGATTTTTGCGTCACCTATGAACTCAATGTCTACTGTAACCAGCCGCATGACATGATGAAACTCTATACCCTACTGAGCCAGAATATACTTGACCGATTTAATGAGCATGGCGTGCAGATCATGACACCTAATTACCGGGACGATCCCGAGCAACCCAAGATCGTTCCCAAGAATCAGTGGTTTGCCCCACCAGCCGCCAAGCCTCCTGAAAAAGACCAGGGAATGTGATCGCCTGATCCTGTTCCCAAAATCCAAAGAGGATCGACAAAGGGGTCGCGTCTTGTAATCATGTATTGGGTCTTCCAGAAACTATGATGACCCTAGGAATCCCGCTATTAGACAAAGCATGGCAAGTGGAAGAAATGGGTTATTCCTTGTATTCCTCTCCGGAATAGAGCGGGCCTCTGGTGACACTGATAACCACAAAATTCTTGTCATCAAAAGTGATGGTAAGCGATTCCCCCTTGCCCTTTGAGGGACCTTGGAGATTCATATAGGAATATGTCCAGAAATGAACGTGTCCCTCTTTCGTCGTGGTTTTTAGGCGGGCAACTGGCTCACCAAGTAGGGCCAACACGTCATTTTGAGTGGTGATATTGGGGTGGATCTGGTTTTCGATGCCTGGAGGTATCGGCTTCTCGCCTACCTCATCTAAATAAGGAGAAGTTTGCGCACATGCGGAGAGGAGAAACGCAGCGAAAACGAGGAAGCAGGTTAATTGTACTCGATACCTTTCCATTTTCTTGAAAACAGCTATTCCATTTTTCGTCATGAGAAGCCTTTCCTGATATTCCCATATAGTCAAAAAACTCATTTCGCCTCACGAGAGTAGAATTTTATGGGATGCGAGATGTCCAAGTTATTTTGTGACAGGCCCTTAATCCTTGTTTTGACATTCTATGATAGCTGCCGATCCTTTCCCGAGCATCCGGATATTCTTTAGAGCCTCGCTTAAACTGACAGACAAGCGCTTGACGCGATCATGGGTGACATAGACTACCGTTCCTGACCAGGGGTTGGGAGCACTCGGCAGATACACCGCCACCTGGCCATTCGGTTCACGTTCAATCTCAAAAGCCAGTTGCGAGTAGTCGTCAAAGTTGACGGCGACAGGCACGAAGCTCTCAGACATCTCATCGCTCTGGCGCATGCTATCTGCAAACCCTTTGACAAACGCGTAGCCGGGCAGGGCTGCCAGCAGGGTGGTTTCGAGTTTGCCCACAATCTTTTTGGCCGTGACCCTCTGTGCAGCCAGTCCAGCGAGGAAGCAGAACCCCAGAATCACGAACAGGGCCAGGAGGTTCAGCACGATGGTGCCCATGGGTGTATCCACGGACAGCAGTGGGGAGAGACTGCTTGCTACCCCTCTCATCACCCCGACCAGTTTTCCAATCAACATAAGAACGATGGCCAGGGGGATAAGAAAAAAGACACCCCCGATTACTGTGGCCTTGATAAAGCCGACTTTGTCTTGCATGATGCTTTCTCCTCCTGAGGCTTGTCTGCTTTAGTGAACCCAAACAGCCTATAGTATTTTAACTTTCTGGTAAGCTCGCCCCCTCACCCAGAGTAATAATGCTGATACGTGAATTCATCCCTTGCTATTTCGTTCTTAGCACAGAACGTCGCAAATCAGCAGCAGCACGTTTTGCCGTCCGCTGAATTTGCCTTGTTAGCCCGCCCTCGATTCTCTGACGTCCCTTAATATATCCCGGGTTGTTGCTTTTGTTTTCATTCCTGGCACATCAAAAGGGGACTTTTCTTTTTCTTGTTTTGAGACAAGAGAAAAAATAGTACCGTCTTTTCGACGAATTTCAACCTCCTCTTTCCGCGCTATATTTAATAATTTTGAAAGATTTTGCCGTGCTTCCGAATAGGTAAATACTTTCATTTTCTTTTACTCCAGTACTTTGATATTGAGATCGTATGCCACTTGCTTCATGCGTGTATCTAGAGTTATGAGCGGACATGACAAATGCAAGGCACATTGTAAAAAATACACATCATAAGCATAGCTGTGTCTGACTTGATTAATTTGACTAATGACAATGGCGCTGTTTCCATATCCCATGCAAGGCACCCTTGGCTTTATGCCTCTGGACTCCTTTTTCACATCCTGGTCTGCGGCAATAATACGGAAGCGATTGACTTGGCATCGACAAACCATGAGACCTTCCTCGCTACCGTGGAAGGGACGAGACCGTTTTATTCAGCATGACGTGGACAAGGCTGCCGGCTGGCCGCGTTTGTGGAATGTCATTCCTCCGATATCACCCGGGCCCTACAAAAATGGGAATTGGGAAGTTAGTAAACTTAGCCAAGTCTGACACTCGAGCCACTTTTCAGCATCCTGTTGCGATATTTCGTCTTCTTTTTCGGCCATCTCAATCCCCCGATTGACTTTTTCAACAACATATAAATGGTACGGAATATCTTTCAGTGTGCAATTCTCTAAAAGTGACTGTACTGCCTTTTTGCCGTGCTCTTGAGAACCTCCTTCTCCGTGGATTCAAGCACAGAACGATTGAGGCAACCTGCTTGAGTTGGGCGATTTGTTATGCTTTAAACGCCGAGTTCCTTTTTGACTTCAGCGAGAGAAACTGTTGGAGCGTTTTCTTCTGTTTCCTTCGCGCTACGAAGATCCTTTAAGTCTTCATAATCTTCTATTTCTTCCTGAAGTTGAACAAATTCTTCGTAAGGAAGAACGACAAATTCCTTTTTGCCTTCTTTTTCAATTATTTGTGGGTGAAGTGTCATCGATAAATATCCTTTCTATGCTTAATCCGGTAAACGATGATTCGATCGCCTTCGACTTCAAATAA
>QIDY01000034.1 GCA_003228495.1 Nitrospirota bacterium | reverse complement strand
TACGCCGTTTCGTATCCATACTCTCCTACCTCCTCAAAATGTGAATATGGAATGGTCCATAAGCTTTGACCTCATAGCCAGACCACCCAGCGTGATGTTCCGCTGAAAAATTCATGCGAAACCGGCAAGTGCAAGAAGGAATGTACCTCCACGCCTTAGAGTCAGACAAGCAACCAGGAAATTTCACCATACGGAATGAGGAGGTTACAGGGAAGAACACAATACAGTACAATTCTCGAACGTGACGTTTTGAACGAAGGAGACAATTATGGCACAGGACAGCCCAGGAGCTGGAGCATCATCTTCAAAAGCTCCAACCAATTCACCCGAAACAGAAATACTACACGTCGTGATTCAACGAGATGGTAAACAAGTCAGCGCCAAATGGGGACTGCACCCTAACCTCAAAGAGGAATTGAAGCCAGAGGAATGGAAAGAACTTACCGAAATCATGGGGAAAGTCACGACTCTAGTTGGGGGGCGTTTTTCCAAAATTCTCACGCAAGCGGAAGAGGATGTGTCAGGAACGGCATAAAACGACATCTCTTCCAGTAGACCATTTTTTCATCTGAACCTGACGCCTTCTGTCCTTTGCCATTTTTTCTTGAAAACAGCATCCTCTAAATTCCTCCTTCGAATGGGTGCTAAATGGTTTTCCCCAGATACCCATTGGCGCGAAACCACGTTACGGCATCCTGAAGAGCTTGTTCAATGGAACTTCGCGGATAATCCAATTCCCGCTGAGCTTTGGAACAATCGTAATGCTGCATATGCGCCATCACTTCTACAAAAAACGCCGGAAGAAGTGGTGGCTTGCCGAGAATCGAACTGAATAACCATTCTCCGAATTTGGTTCCCCAACGTGCTAGTGCAAAGGGAGCAGGGAAAGTTGGAGGTGGCACTCCAACCACCTCCGCAATCAATTCATTGAGCTCTTTCTGCGTCGTATTCCAATGACCCACAAGATATCGCTCACCAACTCGTCCTCGTTCGGCGGCTCGAATCATGGCTACGGCTACATCCCGAACATCGATCACATTGGCGCGTCCTGGAATATAGACAGGCATCTGTCGCTTGGCAATCATGAGGATGTGCGTCCCACTTGTAGGCCGCTTATCATAAGGCCCGAAAAATTCAGTGGGAATGACCACAACCGATGGAATCCCTTGCTTGGAAGCCTGCAGGATCTTGTCTTCCATCGTGGCCTTGGCCATGAGGTAGGGATTGTTCGTAAATCGCGTGGCAAAGACACAGGTTTCATTCGCAGGATGTTTGAGGTTCTCTGGAAACCCCACGGTGGTTAGCGTACTGGCATAGACCAAACGTTCAACACCTGCAGCACGAACGGCTTCTAGCAAGAGGGCAGTTTCTTTAAGAGCCTGGCCTTTGGCAACATCAACCGGGATGGTTCTGGCAGGATAATACCCTGCAACATGATAGACCACTTGCATACCATCACATGCCCGGCATAACGAAGCCCCATCGTTCAGATCACCCACCACATGCTGGATATCCAACCCATCGAGAGTGAAGAGGTTACTGGTTGATCGATGTAAGCACTTGATGCCCATGTTCCAAAAGTGCCCGAACCAGGTTCGCTCCTAGTTGACCCGTCCCACCAATGACCAAAGATTTCATAAGGCACGCAGTCCTAATACTTAAGAGCCTTTTGTTCCAAACGGCTTCTGATGATCCACCAGCGCTGAAACGAGTTCACTATCATATCAGAAATGTTGGAAAAAGCCGCCAGCGGCCTTCCCTGCCTTCGTCGAAGCGGCTACGCGCAGGCAGGTCGCCCTTTTTTCGTGCTCACGTACTGCCTGTACATTCCGCGCGTCAACATAAGGGATTCACCCTGCAAGGTGAGCCAGGCTGTTCATGTTCTCCGGGACGCAGAAAGCAATACCGCGGCCTTGCTGGACCTGGCTTCGCCGAAACGGCTTCGCGCAGGCGAGCGGACTTTTTTGACCATTGTTGGCAGACTTGGACCCGTCTGAAGACAGACTTGACAGAGTCACTACTTGTGGTCACAATGACCACAGGAGGTTGAAACATGAAGAAAACCGTTGGAGCGAGAGAATTAAAAACGAGATTGGGGACCTATATTGATCAGGTTCGCCATGGAACCACCTTCGTTGTCACCGAGCGTGGACGCCCGGTCGCCGAATTACGTCCTCTAGACCATCAGGGAAACGGGCAGGAAGCCCTTCTCAATGAACTAGTCGCCACCGGTGTCCTTTCACGAGCGTCTTCGGATGCCTTCCTCCCCTTTAAGCCTATTCGCCTCAAAGGAAAATCGTTATCTAAGACGATCATAGACGATCGAAAAGATCGTCTATGATACGGTATTTCGATGCCAGTGCCCTGGCCAAACGGTACGTGAAGGAAGCTTGCAGTCCTCAAATTTCGCGACTCCTCGCGAAAGGGCATCCTGCTACTAGTCGCCTATCGGAAGTCGAAGTGGCCTCAGCATTATCCCGACGCGCCCGGGAGAGCGTCATAAAGACACAAGAACGCGATCGGGCCTTAGAAGCACTGCAACGAGACATGTCGGCATTCTATGTGGTCGAAATCATTCCCGCCGTCACGACCCAGGCTATACGTCTATTAACACGCTATCGCTTGCGAGCTGCCGACGCCCTTCAACTCGCCTCCAGCTTATTTCTGCAGAACTCCCTACAGAGTGAGGTTGAATTTGTCGCCTTTGATCAAAAACTTATGGACGTGGCTCATCGTGAGGGACTGACAGTTTGGCAGCCTTCACAGTCGTAACCGGCTCCTCCCAACCGCCGCCGATGGCTTTGAAGAGGGTGACCATATCGGTAAGACGAGCACGTTGGGTTTGGACTAATTGCAATTCGGCCGACAGCACAATCCGTTGAGCATCCAGCACGTCTAAATACGTGACGAGGCCTTGGCGATACCGAATCTCCGCCAACTCCCGTGCATCTTGGGCCGTTTGCACTTGCTGGGATTGATGAACAAGTTGTTCTTGCCGTGTCTGCAACGCGCTCAACACATCCGCCACTTCACGAAAGGCATTAAGAATCGTTTGCTTGTACTGCTCCAACATTTGTTGATAGCGGGCTTCTGCGACTTCTAATCGTGCGATGTTCGTATAGCCTTCAAAAATAGGTAACGACACGGATGGCCCAACACTCAAATTGCGGCTGGCCCAATTGAACCATTGATCGAATTCACTGGTTTGAAATCCTCCGGTCCCTGTTAATGCCACAGTGGGGAAAAAATACGCACGGGCTTCCCCAATTCGCGCATTAGCAGCTTTCAAATTCTCTTCCACTTCCAAAATGTCCGGACGCCGTTGAAGCAAATCTGCCGGCAACCCGATAGGGATAGTGGGTTGAACGACAACATGCCGCAACGCTTGGGCCGGCATCGCTAACGTATTCGGTTGGGCTCCCGTAAGCCATTCTAATTGATGTTGCTGGACAGATTGTAATCGCCGAAGCTCCGGCAATTGTGCCGCTGTTTCCGAGACGAGAATCTCCGCCCGCTTCACATCCAAATCCGAAACAAGCCCGGCCTCCGCTCTGCTTTGAATAATGGAGAGTGAGTCTTTCTGAAGATTCAAATTGTGTTTGGCAATTTCAAGTTGTTCGTCTAATTCTCGCAGGCGAAAATACCCCTGGCCCACTTCACTGATGAGGGATAAGGCGATGGCCCGTCTATTCATATCGCTGGCAAAGGCTTCGGCAGAAAAGGCTTCTTGGCTGCGACGAATACGTCCCCACAAATCCAGCTCCCATCGCAAATCAACGGCGGCGTCCCAAACATCAAAATTTGCGCCTGGCGGGGCAAACCCTTCCGGGGTGGCATCGATTGGGGCCACGAGAATCGTTTCCGACCGATGAAAGCGTCCATAGGCCCCATCCACGGACACATTAGGGTACAGGCCCGCCCCAGCCCCTTTTGCCAAGGCTCTCGCTTCCAACACGCGAAAGCCTGCTTGTCTCAAATCATGATTGTGCTCCAAGGCTTGTTCGATTAGCCCATTCAATTCGTCATTCTTAAAGAGGCGCCACCAGGACACTTCGGGCATAGAGCCCACCGAAACCGGGAGACGCGAAACATCGCCAGTCACTGTCATCGTATTCCAATTCTGAGGAACGCGGGAATCAGGCGTCTGATATTCGGGACCCATGAGACAGGCTTGCAGGCCACCCATCAATGCCACTAGGGTCAGGCGATACCACCAATCAAACGACACTCGAATTGGAAAAGATCCACGCACCAACCAAGGGTTCATGGTGCACTCCCAGGATTCGCTTCACGCTCAATAAAGACATCCACTTGTTGTCCCACATAGATCGGAAAGGGAGGTTTCTTAAATCGATAGATGACCTGAAGGACTCGAGTATCGACCCGTTCCCGATTGTCACCAGTCAGCGAACGTTTGGGGACAATATACGGTTCAATCCGATCGAAAATCAGCGGAATGGCTTGTTCGGTTTGCCCTTTCAAATAGGCCACCGCCGCACTACCCGGCACGACCAAGGGCGCATTCACTTCATCAATATCTGCTCGTACCTGTAATGTTTCGGTATCGCCCAATAAGATAAGAGGTTCGCTGGCATTCACAGTGGCATATTCTCCCGCACGAATATTGACCTGTAATATCGTTCCCGCCCGTGGGGCCCGAACCGTCAGTCGTGCTAAGATTGCCTGAACCTCATCCCGTTGTGTTTGCGCCAACCGCAGATCCGCACGAGACCGAATCAACCCACGTTTGGCCGCTTCGACCTCATGCCATTTTCGTTGCACATCATCTTCACTAACGGC
>QIDY01000408.1 GCA_003228495.1 Nitrospirota bacterium | reverse complement strand
GTCGTTTAGCGAAAAAATTTAGGGATAACCGATGAAGATGGGAAAAAACATGTGTACGAAAATCAGCCATCACCCGCTGAGACACCAAAGCCGTCAAATAACTATGCCCCATGGACAGAACGCCCTGCCCAACGACCAATCCGATAAACACCCAGACCAGCGTGGTTAACTGCTGAAGGTCTTGTTGAACGGTGATCAAATCCCATAACGATCCAGCCAGCCTGATCAGGACCAGATTGCAGGCCGCAACGCCCATAACCGCCACGCCGGCACAGGCCATCGTCAACATTCGAGGGCGAAGAAACGGCAGAAATCGAGACCACTGACTCATAAAAATTTCACTCAGCTAATTTTTTTTTGAAAAGAGAACTGGTAAAAAGAATACTCACATACCGACGAGGAAGAAGGGGCGAGGAAAGAACCAAATGCAGTCAATCGATTTGAACAACCGATTCGATCTGCATTTTATTGAGGGCGACGAAATCGGAATGCTGCGTATCATCAATCACAACATCGGTCAAATTCAGAAAGACGACCGATTCATCATTTAAAACATCCGAAATTCGATTGCGCATAGGAGGAATTAAGAGTTCCCCCACATAGGTCGACAGGGAGGAGCGTACCCGAATACGAGTTTTTTTCCCCTGGGTCATGGATAAGCCCTTTCCCCTACTGCCCTATAAATTTACCGGCGTTTGGTGAATTTCATGCGGCGACGAAGTTTTTTATGTTTATGCTTGCGCATCTTCTTCCTCCGCTTTTTGACCACACTCGACATAAAAATCAATTCCCGGGTTAATTAGTGTTCGACGGAAAGGCAATAAAGCTCTCTGGCCTTATCTGTACCCTCTAAAAAAAAGCCAACAGAATAGACAGTTTACCTATCATAGGCTCAAGAAAGGTGTCAAGGAAACCCAGGTATCATACCCGGTCTTGTACTCAAGAATCATCAATCTTCTCGGAAATTTCCTTGACCCCCACAGTGAGCCTTCTCCATTATAGGGCGTCATGAGGACCGAACCAGCAGCCATCAATCGCTTTTGGTTATGGGCGATGTTCGTCGTATTCGGAGCAGTGTATTTGATGGGGACCGGCTGCGGGAAAAAAACGGTAAAGTATCCAGAAGATCATGCTCGAGTACAACGAGTAATCCAGGCCATCAAAACACTCGAAACCGCTTATGTCAACAAAGATTTTTCAAGCTTCCATGAACTCCTTTTACCCCTAGAACAGTTAGAATTATTAGAAGCCGAGGCCCAACAGGACTTTGCCTTGTTTTCCACTATTCAACTCGGGTTCACCATTGATCGTATCGTCATCGATGGGGACCGCATTTCCGCGTTCATCGCCTGGGAAGGTCAATGGCAACGCTCAACTCAAGACTCGGACGCCCAAGCACGAGGCCACGGCGTTCTTCTATGGAGTGGCAATCAAGTCATTTTGCTTCGAGGGGTAGAAGGCGATCTTCCCTTTGGCATGGCTTCCCGTCTGAACCTGCCTTCCTGATTCCTTCACTTATCTTTTATCTTTCTCGTTTACACCCACATCCTTAAAAATGGCTTTTTCTTCGCCAAGACACCAATGACCTCTCAAGTGCTTTCCACAGACTTCCTCATTATTGGTGCTGGTGTGGCTGGCCTGCGCGCGGCCTTGGAACTTTGCCGACACGGACACGTCACCATGGTCGCAAAAGGCGGTCCTCAAGATAACAACTCGTTTTATGCCCAAGGAGGAGTAGCCGTCGCTCTTAGCGAAGAGGACGACGTCGACATCCACTTCACCGATACCATCAAGGCAGGGCATCAACTGTGTTCCCCGCCCGCCACAAAAGTTTTGGTGGAAGAAGGCCCCGCTCGTGTTCACGAACTCATTAAATGGGGGGCGAAATTCGACACGGTCGATGGCAAACTGGCCTTCACCAAAGAAGGAGCGCATAGCCGGCACCGCGTCTTGCGAGCGGGAGGAGATGCAACCGGGAGTGAAATGGTTCGAGCCTTAAGTGCCAAGGCGCAAGGCCTCAAAAATCTGAAGTGGCTAGGGAATCATTTTGGCGTAGAGTTGCTCACTCACGACGGTCGGTGTTGTGGAGCCACGATACTCGATGAACTAAAAGGGACCGGTAAAACAGTGTTGGCTTCGGCTGTCCTTTTGGTCACGGGCGGAGCAGGACAGATCTACGCACGCACGACGAATCCAGCCAATGCCACGGGCGATGGAATTGCCATGGCTTTTCGAGCCGGGGCTATTCTCGAAGATATGGAGTTTGTCCAATTTCATCCCACCTCGTTGTATCTCCCATCTAGCCCCCCGTTTCTCCTTTCGGAAGTTCTGAGGGGCGAAGGGGGAATCCTCCGGAATAATCGATGTGAACGGTTTATGAAAAACTATCATCGCAATCAAGAGTTGGCGCCACGGGATATCGTCTCTCGCGCTATATGGACAGAAATGCAACGCACCAAAGCCCGTCATGTCTATTTGGATGCCACACATCTCAGCCCTACGTTTTTAAAAGAACGATTCCCAACAATCTATTCCACCTGTTTGCGATATGATATTGACATCACTGAGGAATGGATTCCGGTCTCACCCAGCGCCCATTATTTTATGGGGGGCGTGAAAACCGATCTTGATGGGGCTTCAAACCTTCCTGGCCTCTTTGCAGCCGGAGAAGCCGCCTGTTCAGGCGTCCATGGAGCCAATCGCCTGGGAAGTAATTCGCTTTTGGAAGGTTTGGTCTTTGGATTGCGAGCCGGAAAAGCGGCTGCTCAGTATGCCAAAACCTACTCGCCCCCAGCGATGATTTCCCACTCTTTTCGCAAAAAATCTTCGGAACGAACGATGTCCGAACAGGACGTTGAGAAGATCCGAAATTCCCTGCGACGTTTAATGTGGACAAAGGTTGGGTTAATACGAACAGCGGATTCCTTACAGAAAGCCCTTGAGCAGCTTCGACAGTGGTCTGGCAAGCTGCAGAAAACTCCGTTCAACCGGGCGGGCTTAGAAACACGGAATATGGTTCAAGTAGGGCAGTGTATTATCGAAGCCGCCCTGTGGCGAACAAACAGTGTGGGAGCCCATTACCGCGAAGATATTCCCTCGTCCAAAGGATTGAAGTGGAAAGTCCATAGTCAGTGCCAACAAAAAAAGAAGTGAGAAGTAAAAAGTGAGGAGTGAGAAGCAAAAGCGCAGACGTGAGGCGTAAAGCGTAAGACAGACTATTATTTTTCTTTTTACGCCTTACGTTTCACGCCTCACGAAAGAAAATTCTTCTTCCTTTTCACTTTTCACTAAAACGAACGTGGAAGCCCCGCCCTTTGGGCGGGGAGGAAACGGTCAGCCGGCCGGAGGCCGGTCCAGATTGTGATCGCTTGTGCACATGTCGGCTTAACGAACGAACCACGCGGGTTATGAGACGAAATATCATCTGGTCTGAACTCAGAAATTTCCGGTGCGAAGGGTTCAAGGGGATATCTGACGAAACCTTGTACTGAGATTTTGCTAGATGACGTTGTTTTAAATTTCTTGAAAAGCCCCGCCCTTTGGGCGGGGTTATTTACTCCTCTCAGAAAAATCATCCTGTGGACGTAAGAGGCATCTTTGTGTATCCTTTGATGAGTAATTGAGGTCAAGAACAGAGCTTTTTTAC
>QIDY01000119.1 GCA_003228495.1 Nitrospirota bacterium | reverse complement strand
TTCAATATTGGCAACCGTGATGAAATGTGATGGCATGGAGGTCGAAGTAGAGCAAAACCCTTAATATATCAATTTTCCCTCTGCGCAACAACCGGGCAAATGCTTCTCTTGATTCTCTTCATTTATCAATGATATAGGAAGAGCGTTTTACCAATTTTTCAAGGAATTTGTGAACAGCGAATCATGGAAATGACCTTATTGCTGAATGCCAGCTATGAACCCTTACGGGTAGTGAATTGGCAAAAAGCCATTAATTTGTTATGGCAGGGGAAGGTGGAAGTCCTTGAATTTCATGACCGTGATATTCGGGGGGTGTCGATTTCTTTTAAGCTACCCTCGGTCATGCGGTTGCTAAATTTTGTCAAATTACGGTCCCGGCATCATGCCGTCAAATTCTCCCGGATAAATATTTTTACGCGTGATCGGTACACCTGCCAATATTGTTACAAGCGGGTGCCAACAGAGGAACTAACCTTTGATCATGTCGTCCCTATTGCAAAGGGGGGAAGGAAAACGTGGGAAAATATTGTGACGGCCTGTTGGCGATGCAATAACCGGAAGAGCGGGCGGCTTCCAAGAGAAGCCGGAATGAAGTTGTTGAAGGAACCTGTCAAGCCAAGATGGACGCCACGATTAACCCTGATGATCGGGATTCGGAATGCCCCAGAAAGTTGGCGAGATTATCTCTATTGGAATCTGGAATTGGATGCCGATCCATAGGAGAATGGCAGGACCTTCATATCTAGTCTTTAAACCTCATGCTTATTCAATCTAACTATTTTATTACAACTCCTGGTTGTTTTTACCCATCATAATCTGTGCAGTCGTGCGAAATTCTCTTTTTGTAGAATAGAAGGAGAAACAAAAAGATTGGCACATTCCTTCCCCTCGAATTTCACACAGAGCCGTTTGGCAATACCTGGCAGAACCTGAAGCTCTTTATGTGTCGGCTGTCTTAAGACACTTCGACTAATTGAATAAGCGTACGCCCAGCTTGTTTCCGTCGGCCACAATTCATACGGGCCAATGCCAGAAGCAACATGCCTGATTCCATGTCAACTTCGCCATCAAGCAACATGCTTCCCTGGCACTTTTCGCCAGTGTGCATTTGAAAACTTTAGGGTAGAGGGTTAGGTTTGAGTGCAATGATAACGGGCTATAGGCGTGATCTTCATTCTGTACTATCCGAAATGGGATTCTCGATATGAAATCCAATGAGGCGTTATCTTTATAATGTCGTCTATTGACCAACAAGAAAAATCTGCGGAACCCGATTGGGTTTCCTTGCCTGATGAACAACTGTTGGATCTTCGGATCTGCGATTTAAAATTGCGTATCCCCGGTACGGAGCTTAGTCACTGTGTGCGACAACTAGGCCGGGAATTAAAAAGCCATGGTTTAGTGTTTCGCCCGCATCTGTGGTTGTCGGACGATTGGTATTCTCCCGATGGTGTACCTGGGCTGGCCGCTCCGTTTTATATGGGGCATCCGCGATTGGGTAAATTGGAAATGAATCAAATGTTAGAGGTCGAAGGCGGAACCTTTGACTGGTGCATGCGCATTCTTCGTCATGAAACCGGGCATGCCATTGAGAATGCCTACCACCTGCGCCGTCGGCGCTCTCGGCAACAGGTTTTTGGTAAAAGTTCAGTCCCGTATCCAGATTGTTATTTACCCAAACCCTACAGTAAAAGTTTCGTGTTACATCTGGATATGTGGTATGCCCAAAGCCACCCTGACGAAGATTTTGCCGAAACGTTTGCTGTTTGGCTGACGCCAGGATCTCATTGGCGTGAACGGTATGTAGGATGGCCAGCTCTGAAAAAATTGGAATACATGGATGAGCTGATGAAGGAATTAGTGGGCGTGTCTCCAATCGTCACCAAAAAGGAGCGCATAGATCCCATTGGGCGCCTGCAGAAAACCCTGCGGGAGCACTACAAAAGTAAACGGAAACGTTATGGATTAGACTATCCTAATTTTTATGACCGGGATTTGCGGCGATTGTTTTCTGGAGATCCCGATAAGGCCGATCATCCAAAAGCTGCGAATTTTATTCGTAAATTTCGGAAAGAAGTGCGTCGTAAGGTGGCGGAATGGACAGGAGAATATCAATACACGATCGACCAGGTCTTGCAGGATATGATCACTCATTGTCGTCAAAAAAACTTGCGGTTAGCCATTCCTGAAGATCGGGCCAAAGTCGATTTCACGATTCTGTTGACCGTGCAGACCATGAATTATTTGCATGGAGGACGGCATCGGCTGGTGTTATGAGAAAACTTCGGGTCATGGCGCTCATGCATCAAGATTTGGTTCCGCCGGATAATCCGGAAGGCGTGGATTTGGCCTCGGTCGAGTGGAAAACTGAGTTTGATGTGCTGACGACGCTGACCGATTTGGGACATGACGTGACAGCCTTGGGAGTCCGGGATGATTTGCGGGTGATCGATCAAGTCGTCAACGAATGGAAGCCCCATATTGCCTTTAACTTGTTAGAGGAATTCAATGGCAATCCCGAATTCGATCAAAATGTTGTCTCGTATTTGGAATTGCTGGGTGTGTCTTATACGGGCTGCAATCCCAAAGGGCTGGTGTTAACCCGTGATAAAGGTTGGTCAAAAAAAATCATGGCCTATCATGGGATTCGTTGTCCGCACTTTGTGGTTTTTCCCCTGGGACGGGCGATAAAGTGGACGGGAGACTTTCCCTTTCCCGTCATTGTGAAATCGATCAGTGAAGAAGCCTCATTGGGAATTTCACAGGCCTCTATTGTCCATGATGAAGACAAGTTGAAGGAACGAGTGGAATTTGTGCATCAACAAGTCGGGACCAGTGCGATAGTAGAGCGATACATTGAAGGGCGAGAGCTCTACGTCGGTGTGTTAGGTAATCGTCGATTGCAGGTGTTGCCCGTGTGGGAATTGGATTTAAAGAACCTGCCGCCTGAGGCACTGCCGATTGCCACGGCTCGGGTGAAATGGAGCGTGAAATATCAAAAGAAATATCATATCCAATCCGGGGAAGTGGAAGGCTTGAGTCCAAAATTAGTTCGCGCGATTCAACGCACGGCGAAACGGGCATATCATATTTTAGGGCTCAATGGATATGCGCGGATGGATTTTCGCCTGGACTGTCAGAATCGTCACAATTGGCTTATGGCGAAGATTTGGCCGAATCTGCCGAACGCGCCGGTATCTCGTACGAAGCCCTCATCCAACGTATTCTGAATATTGGCTTGAGCTGGAAACCCGAAGCTCAACGATAAAATGAAAGAAAGAATTTCTGTATTGTTAATTTGAGTTTTAGCTTTCGCGTTTGGAATAACCTTCATGTACACCTTGCCACTGTGTTTCAAGAGTCTCAACACCGGTTTTTCATCCAAATTCACGCGAATTTTCCAGTAAAACTCGGACCCTTTCTTTTTTTCGACAAATTCGAAATAATAGGCAATAACCTGTTGAGGTTCATCGTGCTAAACGGTCGGACCCAATGAATTGAACGGATTGATTATCCAAAAGGGTAGTTGGGATATGAGGTTTTTTTAATCAACATCCGTAAGGTTGTCTTAAATCTTCGTCTACTTGGAAGAGAGGACTTGTTCCGAAGAGAAACAAAAGGTGAAAGTGTGCTTTATACAATACAAGAGGTACAGTGTACATCTGAGTGAATTTCTTACTGCTCCTATAATCCATTCCCTTTCTTGGTTCTGACTAGAATTTTGCACGAATCCCCACCACTCATCATTCAGGAACTAGTCGACCGTTTTTATCGGAACGTCGAAGCCTATCGTACGCAGGGCTATAACGAAACCCAACTGCGGAGAGAATTTCTCGATCCCTTCTTTGAGGCTTTGGGTTGGGATGTGGTCAATAGATCGGGTCATGCCGAAGCGTATAAAGATGTCGTTCATGAAGATTCCATTAAAATAGGCGGGGT
>QIDY01000270.1 GCA_003228495.1 Nitrospirota bacterium | reverse complement strand
AAGGCTTTTATGGGTCAATCATTCGTGATCGTTCAACACTTCGGGTATTATGAGTGCTAGCCTTCAGTCTTCAGCCTAAATACCTGAGGAGTTACTAAAGTTAGAAAAGAGGAGAGTATAGCGACGAAGCAGCTAACACTCAAGGCGAACGGTTTGAGCAAATGCGCGAATTTTTTCGTGATCTTTTTTCCCCGGACTGCCTTCCACGCCACTGCTCACATCAACCCCATAAGGCTGAACCCTTCGAACAGCTTCTTGGACATTGCCAGGCGTTAGTCCTCCTGCCAGAAGGATTGGGGCGGCTTGTGCGACCTCGTAGGCCAGAGACCAATCCACCGTTTGTCCTGTTCCTCCATAGGTCTCAGATGAAAAGGAATCAACGACAAATCCCCTGACTCCCATTCGCCCCTTATATTCAGCTAAGGCCAGCAAGCTGCCACGATCACGTAGACGAAGGGCGCGTAATACGGGTCGGCCCAGGGATTCACAAAACGTTGGCGTCTCATCGCCGTGCAGTTGTGCCAATGCCAGGCCACATTCGTCAAACACATTTCTGATGGTCTCTTGATCATGATTCACGAAGACACCAACGGGCAGGACAAATGGCGGGAGTTGCGCAATAATGCGTTGAGCAACAGCGGGTTCGATACTACGCGGACTTTTAGCATAAAACACAAAGCCCAACGCATCGGCCCCTGCTGCTACTGCGGCCTCGGCATCTTCCAGATTGGTTATCCCACATATTTTAATTTTGATGGGCATGGGTAAAGACTTTTCTGCGTGACACTGATTGGGCACCTCGAAAAAATCTTTGTACCTACTCAGGTATATAGGCTGAAGACTGAAGGGGCTTTCAATATAGGATCCTAAAAGCCTTCGGCCTTCAGTCTATCCACCTAATTTTCTACACCCAACGAGTTCCACAGGGTTCTTCACTGGAAGTGGTTGATGTGGGGAGCAACTCTTTGATTTTTTCTTCAATGGATTTGGCCCGAAGTAGAGACTCGCCAATCAACATAGCGTGAGCGCCTGTTTCAGCGATTCTCACGACATCATCGTGCTTATGAATGCCGCTCTCGCTGACAATGAGTTTGTCGGACGGAATTCGTTTCGCTAATCGTTCGGTCACACCCAGATCGGTGGAAAACGTTTTGAGGTCACGGTTGTTAATGCCGATGAGCTTGGCTTGAGGAATTCGTTCGAGCACGGTATCCAGTTCTTGCTCGTTGTGGGTTTCAATGAGAACATCCAGGTTAAGTTCAGTGGCCAATACAAAGAAATCCTCCAGCTGAATGCGGTCTAGCCCAGCCACAATCAATAACACGCAATCCGCCCCATATGCTCGGGCTTCATAAAACTGAATGTCGCCTACCATGAATTCTTTATTGAGGGTGGGAAGATCTACGGAATCTTTGACGGAAGCTAAGAAATCTAAATTGCCTTGAAAAAATTCCTGATCTGTCAGTACCGAAAGCGCATGTGCTCCTGCATCACGATATTGTTTAGCAATATCTACGGGATCAAATCGATCTTTAAATTCCGGGCGCATCAGCCCCTGGCTTGGAGAGGCCTTTTTGACTTCCGCAATCAAGGCGGGTGCCGTAGACGAGTGTCCAGCTTCAAGAGTTTTGATGAACTCCAGCGGAGCAGGTCGGTCGGCAATCCGAGTTTTCATGGCCGACAGATAGCCCCGGTTTTGTTTTCGGCGCAATTCTGCCTTTTTGTGGTCCAAAATCCGTGAAAGAATCATGCGGCCAGTTCTTTGGTATACGAAATGAGTTTTTCCAGTTTCTCAAAAGGTGCGCCACTATCCAGGACGCGACCAGCTTCTTCAAAGGCTGTTTTCAACGATGTGGCTTTATTGCAGGCCACCAACGCTGGAGCTGCATTTATTAAAATGATATCGCGTTTAGGACCGCAGCTTCCTCGTAAAATGTCTTGAATAATTTTCGCGTTGTCTTCCGGGGTTCCACCCAAGAGCTCTTTGGGAGCCACCGGTTGAAGGCCAAAATCTTCAGGCCGAACAACATAGCTCGCCACCCGCCCTTTTTTCCCTTCAGCAATCGTTGTCGGACCCGTCAGTGAAATTTCGTCTAATCCATCCATTCCATGCAACACAAAACAATGCTGGGTTCCTAAGCGTATTAAGACTTGTGCCAATTTTTCCGTAAGGCTGGCGTCATAGACGCCTAAGACTTGAACGGTTGCACCTGCCGGATTCGACAAGGGCCCCATAATATTCATCAGGGTTCGAATGCCCATTTCGGCACGAGGTTTAGCGCAATGTTTCATGGCACCATGGTAGAGAGGGGCAAACAAAAATCCAATGCCTACTTCGTTGATACAGTCTCCAACTTTTTGTGGCGGGAGATCAATATTCACGCCAAGGGCAGATAGCACATCTGCACTTCCAGAACGGGATGAAACCGAACGATTTCCATGCTTAGCTACCGTGATCCCTGCGCCGGCTACCACTAACGCGGCGGCTGTGGAAATATTAAATGTCTGGCTTTTATCACCACCCGTTCCGCAGGTGTCCACGACTTGAGGGTCCGTGATTGGCACACGAACGGCGAGATCCCGCATAGCTCGTACCGACCCGGTTATTTCTTCGATCGTTTCACCCTTTATGCGTAAGCCCATTAAATAAGCGGCGATCTGAGCATCCGTCGCGTTCCCATGCATGATCTCTCGCATGACTTCTTCGGCTTCCTTTTCGGTAAGATCATTCCGGTCCACAACCTTGGCAATCATGTCTTTCAAGATACTCATTCGTGACCTTTTTTTTGATAAGAAGGTTTGCTGTTAGGTTTAGGAATTGATGGAAGAAGGCATGGGGAGGGATAAGAAATTTTTCAAGAGATCCATCCCTGTCGTGGTGAGAATGGATTCCGGGTGAAATTGCACTCCCTCGGCGCCCGTCGGGATATGGCGAAGTCCCATGATTTCGCCTTCTACCGTTTCCGCTGACACTATAAATTCAGTTGGTAACGTTTCGCGTTTCACGATTAGCGAATGATATCGCGTGGCTTCAAAGGGGTTAGGTAACCCCTGAAAAATCGTTTTCCCATCATGATGAACCATTGAGGTTTTTCCATGCATCAGACGTTCGGCCTGCACAATTTGGCCTCCAAACGCGTAAGCCAGCGATTGGTGCCCAAGGCAAACGCCAAAGAGAGGAAGCTTTCCTGCATAATGTTTGATGGCGTCGACGGAGATTCCCGCCTCTTTGGGCGTACAGGGGCCTGGAGAAATTAAGAGTTGGTC
>QIDY01000250.1 GCA_003228495.1 Nitrospirota bacterium | reverse complement strand
AATTCATCCTGAGCGAGTTGAGTCTGTAATTCCTGCAAGGCGTACAAACCGGCATTAGTTGCGCCTGCGGCTTTGGCGGCTTGCCGGGGTTCTTCAAACGTAGTACGCACTTCCCGGTTCCAATGGGCGGTTTTGCCCTGATGTCGGTATGAAATTGAGCAGGCCGGGCCCTTCCAAAGCCTAGAAACAGTTGACAACGAGTGACCTCCTTTGCGGTGTTTGCTAGGGCCTGTCCAGGTCTTTCGTTCTTCGCATTTGACCCGCACAATGATATCGTGGGGTATGTTGACCTTGTGGACAGGAGTAAAGCCTGCCTGTGCCAAGCGTTCGCTGACGACCTGTTGAAGGGGTGCGGAGTCCTGCAACCCTCTTTCCGTAAGGGCAAGGGTTTCAATGCGCACATGTTGAACCTGTTCAAGTGAAACCACTTGAGTGCTTGTGACGGGCTGCGGAGCTGCCGATATAGTTACAGGTATTCCCATCCACAACCACATTCCCAAGATGATTGTTGCGCAAGGAAATGACTGCGGGAAAATAAACATACTTGGTGAATCCATCGAACAGGCTCCTTGAATAAATAACCAATAATCATACAGAGGTGGTTCGCGAAAAAAAACCCATTATGCAAAAAAGGCGAAGACAGACATTGATGGCGAATACCGTGAGGCAAACAGGGTCTCTCAAGCAATGCCAGGTAGCGAGGCTTTCATGGTGGAAGGTCTTTTGTATATGGAACGCCATTGTTGTGGGCAGCATCGGGATCTGCGAGGCCGCTATCCTCAACCAGGCGAATTTCGAGAATGGGGATAGGGCTCCTTGGGGAATCTTTGTAACGTCCAATGGAACGATGGGTGGAGCCGGGCTGCCCACGGTAGTAATATTCGACACTGTTCAAGAGGGACAAGAGTCCAAGAGCCTCAAATTTAAAGTTGGGCAAGTACAATATGACCTGGGAAAGACAATAGAACAGGGTGGAGGCCTGGTCATTCAGATGGCGACCGATGGGGGGCTGTTGTATCTCTCTGCACATGTAGCGGTGTCCTATCATTCGCTCAAGGATAAACGCAATTTAGCCGGTGGTTTGTTTGAGTGGGTCGTGGATAATCAAGTCATCGCTAGCCACGATGTCGGGCCGATCGAGAATGGCGGAACCCTCCGGCAGCACCTCAAGGCGCACCATCAAGTTAATGCTGGTCTCCATACCATACGCCTGCGTATCACCCGGCCCTTTGCTAGCAAGCCAGGACAGGATGCCCCTTTTCAGTTTATCGATAATCTGCTGATTAGCCACCTGCCAAATCTATAACGTCTTAGTAGTGAATCCTGCCTCGTGTTTTTCGTAAACCGTTAAGAGTTCGTGGCCTGAGGCCGATATACGATATACAGGGAAGACAAATCAAACGAGTAAGGAGGGATGTGACATATGGTCGTATCCGAGCATAGTCTGAGTCAACATACGTTAGTGGAAACATTTGCGGGGCGCTTTGATCAACATGCCCGACAAGATTTTAAATGGCGGATTGACCATGCTATCACCCAAGGCTACCGGTTTGTGGTGCTCAACATGGTAGCGGTGTCGTTTATCGATAGTTCAGCGTTGGGGTGGTTGGTTCTCGCGCAACGACGCTTTCAACGGATTGGGGGGAAGCTGGGTATTATTGCACCGATGGGATTCGTGCGGGATATTTTAGAGCTAACCGAAATCAATGAATGGATTCCGATCTTTACAAGTGAAGATGAAGCCTGGAAGTCCTTTGAAACACCGGAATCGATCTCGTTGGAATCGACATAATGGCAAAAACTGCTCTCCTTGCAATGGATTCACGCCGACCGGCACCGGCGGCCCAGAAAGAGCGGCGGATTGTGCGACGCATGTCGGTCAGCCCGCAGCAAACCTTGCCGGTGGTCATTCGTTGTGGACAGGGCACCGTATGCAAAGGCCGTGTTATCAATGTTAGTGCGCAGGGCATGCTCGTCGAATTTCCGAAAGGTCAAGTCCCTCCGGTACCAGTGGATGCCAAAGTGTCGGTTAAACTTCATTATTTTGGCGACAGTATTTGGTTGCCAGGTTTAGTTCGGTATCGCATCGGACACAAAATGGGCTTCTATTTTCCTGCGCTGACTGATCAACCCAAACGGAACGCCAAACACCCGCTTGCGGTCGTTCTCTATTCTCTTTCCCGCGCCGTAGCCTCGCCATAAAACCCGGTTTTAAATAAGGAGAATGTTGAAAAAGCCGCCAGCGGCGTTCCCTGCCTTCGCCGTAGCGGCTTCGCGCAGGCAGGTCGCCCTTTTGCCGTGCTCACGTACTGAGAGCACGCTCCGCGCGTCAACACAAAGGGTTCACCCTGCGGGATGAGCCAAGCTATTCGCGCCCTGCGGGATCTAGCAAGCGATTCGCGGCCTTGCTGGACGAACTTTTTTGACCATTCCCCTCGGCTGTTGATATTAATTTCTCCTGGGGCGTTTCTGTGCTATGGAGAGAAATATTCAATAGGCCCTTAAGGGTCAGATTTGAATTAAATTACCATTCGCATGAGTAATTTGAAGAATTTAATTCGAGTCTGACCCCTATTATAGTTAGGTTTTTCAGGAGGATGGGTGTCGTGTTTTGGAGACGGGGGAGAGGCTGTGTCGAGAGGCTCTTGGTTTGGTGGTCAAGGGTTGATGAAAGGCCAGAGTACATTCCATTCTTGGGCGGACGGCATCCAGGTCTTTATGGAGGTGAATTTCGGTAATTCGGTTGTCATTGAGGCAGATGGCTTGGCAGATGGCATCCTGTGCAATTTTGAGTCCCCCATCCAAATCCCGCCGCAATGCCGTTTTGAAATGAAACCGGATAGAAAGGCTCAGTGAATGGCTTCCCAGGCCTTCAAAAAAATCCGACCGGTGGGGTGATTGGCGCAAGATGACAGAGAGGTGTTTCCCTACCGCGCTTTTGTAGTGGCGGCCTATTGCCGAGAGTACGCGGCGGCCGTTCACCGTGGCATATTGATGATTGATGCTGGGGGGAAGCGGTAAGACGACGAAGAGTTTGTGGGGTGTAAGGGCGTCCCCACCTAAGTTGGTCCAATCCTGGCTATTGCCTCCTACTCGGGCTTTTCGTGGATGGCGAGACAAAAGAACTAGAACGCCCTTCCCCCTGGTTTGTAGGGATGGGGGAAGGACTGGGATGTGGATAGGTCTCAAGGCTGTCCTCGGTCCAATGTGAAACGATGTCTTGCGGGTTGCGTGGAAATGGAGAGTGGATTTGTCTTACAGAATACC
>QIDY01000304.1 GCA_003228495.1 Nitrospirota bacterium | reverse complement strand
TGAATAGCGATTCAGAAATCTATGGTGGGAGCAATATGGGCAATGGTGGTAACGTGCAGGCCGATCCCATCCCCTGGCACAATCAACCCTTCTCACTCCTCGTCACTCTCCCCCCCTTGAGCGTGGTCTTTTTTAAGTCTTCCTAAGGGTCGGTCACGACAAATCCTAAGGGAGATTTCAGTAATAAGGTGGGTTGGCGCACGGTTAGGTGGTTTTTCATCCCGTTGCGCAAAGATTGGCTGAGGGCGGTTAGTTGGCAGTGAGGACTTCTTCAGGAGAATGGTTCCATTGAGTGGCCCCATTTCCTTCATCTTGTGTGGCTGGCATAGCTGTCCCTGGCAATAAGGGAGCCAAATTCTCAAAGAGGCTTTTGTAGTTGAACGCCTCGCCAACGACCAGATTTATGTGGGTCAAAATATCTTTCAAATTCGACAAAAGTTCAAGCTCCTTTTCTCTGGCAAACCCTTGGCTTCGCATCACAAATAACCTTCCAAGACTGACCGCCAAGGCTTCTTGCAGAGCGGTGGCGCCAATGATGTGGTAATCACGGATTCCACGATGAATCACATCTATTAACGAGATCAGGAGCTCTTTCATTTCTTCCTCGCAATTCGTTGCCTGCTTGGTTTTTTGCGCCATTGCATCCACCTTCTTTGTGATCCCTTCTAATTCTTCTTTTTTGATAGGCGTTTCCATATCTGATAAGGCATCGGCACAGAAGGCTAGTTCGGTTAACGCCTTTTCAGAAATGCTTGAGGAAAGTAATGCCCATGGCGATTCTATGGTGGTTTCTTCCATTTTGTCCTTGATATCAGGAAGACTGCCCAGGAATAAGGCATGATTAATATCAGGCTTTCTCTTGATGTATTTTTTTGTGTCGTCAATTAAACGAATGATTAAGCGACGATGTTCAGAGATGATAATGGAATCGTCTGAAGTTATAGAAAAAATCCTAGTCCACATTTGTCCAATTGTCGACTGCGGCTCATCAGTAGTGGCTTGAGCCTCTTTGAAAATGTGGAATAAGCGGCCAGCTGGATTATTTCTCTTTACGCTCTGCATTTACTATCCTCCTTTTGGATAAACCCTTCGCATGACCTGGAAGCTAAAATCTTGGTAAAAACTGCTTCGGTCAATTTTACTATCAAAAAAATCTATTTCAAAGTTTTGAATCTGAGCATGGTTGGTCAACCTTGATTTCCAAGGTACGCGCTGATTGAACCACATCTAATGATTGTAATCGGCAAATATTTTCGGGAACTTAATGCCTGTTACTTAGTGTCCGAGAGAAACCCCGTGTCAAATATGTAACTTATGTTTTCTCTTAGACACTATTTAGGGGAAATTAGGCTTGTTGGTAGACCCAGGATGGGAAGGCGGGGAGGGAGAGAATTTGTTTACTTGAACCGAGATTGACGGTGCGGGGTGCTAGTGATAAAGAAGCAATATTCTGGTCGCCATATTCGGGTGTACCGTTGTCTAACAGTAGGGTCCATTGGCCTTTGGGTTGACGTAGTCTGAGAGTTGTCGGTTGGTCGTTAAAGCCTAAGATAAGCAACATGGCTTCTGTATTGGGGTTTTTTCGAAAGATCGTTAAAACGGTTTTGGATGAGTTGACCCACACGCGTAGTTGGTGGCCTTTGATGCCCGGGCCTAATGACGGTTGTTGTTTTCGCAAGGCAATGAGCTGCTGGACCCAAGTGGCCATGCAGTGATTGAGGTGATGATGTTCCGCGGCTGGTGCGAGCCGTGAGGCTTCAAAGGTTTTCACGTCGTAAGGGTCTGGGACCTTATTCCAGCCAAACTTCTTAAATTCTGCCATCCGCCCTTTTCGCACAGCTTCGATTAAACTTGGGTCACCGTGATCGATGAAATATTGAAATGGTGCTTGTTCGCCATATTCTTCGCCCATGAAAAGCATTGGGATAAACGGGGAGAGCAGGACTGCCGCCATTATGACCTGTTGCGCTGAATGAGGAACGAGGGTTGAGAGTCGGTCACCGTGGGCACGATTGCCGATTTGATCGTGATTCTGTGCATACACGACAAACGAGGTGGCTGGGAGATGTGCGGCAGAGTTGCCGTGCTTGCGATGCCGATGATGAGAATATTGCCCGGAGAGGACGAAATATTTCTTGAAGGCCGTGGCCACGTGATCGAGTGATCCAAAGTCGCAGTAGTAGCCCTGTTGTTCTCCGGTAACAAGACTGTGAATTGCGTGGTGGAAATCGTCGTTCCATTGGCCATCCAATCCGTAGCCGCCTTTCGAGGTTGGGGTGATGATTTGAGAGTCATTCAGATCGCTTTCCGCGATGACATAGGCCGATCGCCCAGTTCTAGCGGCCTCGGTGTGAACGGCTTCAGTGAGTTCCTGGAGAATATGTTTCGCGCTGAAATCGAAAATACTGTGAATGGCATCTAAGCGTAGAGCGTCAATATGATAGTCCCGTATCCAATAGACGGCATTGTCAATAATGGTATTCCGTACGGCATCGCTGTGCGGGCCGTCGTAATTAATCGCACTGCCCCATGGTGTACGGTAATGGTCTGTAAACAACGGCCCAAAATCTCCCCAGTAATTTCCTTCCGGCCCGAGGTGGTTATAGACCACATCCAACACTACCGCGAGTCCCGTCGCATGGCAGGCATCGATGAGCCGATGCAGTGCCTGTGGGCCGCCATACGTGTTATGGGGAGCAAAGAGATAGGTGCCGTCGTAACCCCAATTCCTGGCCCCGGGAAATTGTGCGATTGGCATTAATTCGATAGCGGTGATGCCCACGTCATTGCGCAGATAGGATAAGGAGGGAATGATGTCATCAAATGTCCCGGTTTTTGTATAGGTGCCGGGATGGAGTTCATAGATTATGTAGTCTGTAAAGGGCAGGCCCTTCCACTGTTGGTCGGTCCATGTAAAGGCCAGAGGATCTACCACCTCTGATGGACCATGAACGCCTTCGGGTTGAAAGCGAGAAGCCGGGTCGGGTCTTTTCAATTTTCCATGAAGAACATACTGATAGCGGGTCCCTACGCCAATATTTGAGACCGTAGTTTCCCAATACCCGAAAAGTTGTGGCTGCATGGAATGGATTTCTGGTTGGCTGCCAAGAATCTCCACGGCAAGTGTGTTGACCCATGGGGCCCAGGTTCGAAATGTGACTTGCGACGGACTGGTGAACAGAGCGCCCAAGCGCCCAGTGGCTGTTTTTCTAGTGTCTGAGACATACGTGTAGTAGATAGTCAACCTGGCATTATTGAACAGAAGCGCGTTGTGAGGGTTGACGAAAGAGTTGAATAAATCAATCCTAACCTATTTTAACATGGTTTTTTTGATCGTCACGATATTTTAGAAGAATGTTTGATAGGGAGGCTTGGGGCCTTTCCAGTTCCTGTGTGGCCTGTTACCGTATCATGGCAACGATTCGGGATGATCCGCAGACGATGGCATATCTTTTTGTGTCTTGACGTGTAAAGAAGATGGAGCTGATTACATGAGACAACGACCTGGGCGCCCTTATCCGTTAG
>QIDY01000107.1 GCA_003228495.1 Nitrospirota bacterium | reverse complement strand
CGCCGCACTATGGATTAAAATCTCTAAGGATTCATCCGGGTTTTCCTGTGGTATTCTACTCCAGACAGGATTCTCCTTCTTAAAAACCCATAGTGCTTGTTATGAATGATGTTTCCCCCATTTCTCCCAACCGCATTTGCTTGATATGTTGTTTTTTTCTCATTGCCGGATGTTTTGGCAATTACCCCAAAGCTCCTTCTCTCGACACAGATCAGCCTCAACGTGGTATGGCTTCCTGGTATGGGCCAAGCTTTCATGGCAAGCCATCGGCAAGTGGCGAACCCTATGACATGTGGGCTCTTACCGCTGCCCATCGAACTTTGCCGTTTGAAACATGGGTCCAGATCGAAAAAGTAGCCACAGGGGAAACGGTAACAGTTAGGATTAATGATCGTGGCCCATTTATTAAGGGTCGAATCATTGATTTATCTTATGCGGCTGCGCGAGAGTTGACGATGATTGGGGAAGGGACGGCCGAGGTCATTCTAACTATCCTTAATAGGCCACATGTTTCCATTCCTTCTCAAAAAACCCCCAAACACTTCTGGGTGCAAGCCGGCGCCTTTACATCATTGACGGAAGCCATGAGTCTACGGGAACGACTGGCAAGCCAATATTCTCACGTACGAGTCAAAACCGTGAAGTTGGCATCCGGAGAATGGCATCGGGTTCAAGTGGGAACCTTCCCCTCAAAGGAGACCGCGGAAACAGTAGCAAGAACGATAAAAAAGGATATTGGAGTTGATTCTCTTATCCTTACTTCTAACTAATTGAAAAATAAAATAATTTTTCGTGTCAGGTTAGCAAAAATTGCTATAATCCCCTACCCTGTGGTAGCCTGTTTCCTACATGGATACCGACGGGTCAAGACATCGCATCGTCGATGAATTCTCTGGCCAAATTATTAATCCCACTCAATATCTTCTGATCCCCTTCTCCTTCATAGTTAGTTCTTCTGCTCAGGTAGCCACTTCTAGCTCTACCTCCCGCATCTGCCCTGCTGGAGTACGCTAATCCATCTATGGATTTTATCGCCGTCTTCATCTGTCTAGGACTGTCAGCATTTTTCTCAGGGGCGGAAATCGCCTTCTTCTCTATCACCGAGGCTCGTCTCAAAGCATTAGCCGACGAAGGCCATAAAGGGGCAAAAATTGGCCTGAAATTACGGTCCAACCCCCAACGCTTACTCTCCACGATTCTGATCGGGAACAATCTCGTGAATATGATGGCCGCATCCTTGGTGACCTTAATTGCCATTCGGCTATTTGGGTCTGAGGCCGTTGCCGTAGCCATCGGACTCTTAACCTTTATGGTCTTGTTATTCGGGGAAATCGTTCCCAAAACCCTCTGTGCCAAACATGCCGAGACAGCGGTCAAAATTCTGGCCTATCCCATCTATTGGCTGGAACAGTTGTTTTTCCCGTTTCTCTATTTTCTGGAACCGTTCATCCTCAAGCTCACGGGCGGCCGAGGTTTAACCGTGCCGTTTGTCACGGAAGAGGAACTCAAAATCATGCTGGATGCGGGAGGAAAAGCCGGAGTATTGGAAACAGACGAAGTGAAAATGATTAAGAACGTCTTCGAATTTAACGATGTCATCGCCGAAGATGCCATGACCCCTCGCATCTACATGTTTACGTTAGACGGTACGCAGACGCTGGAAGGGGCTCGGCAAGAACTCTATAAGGCGAAATACTCTCGAATACCCATCAATGACGGAAATCCCGATAATATCACAGGCATTCTCTATCGAAGTCATGCTCTTATGGAATTGGCACAGGGCCATACTCACCTTCGCTTGAACGAAATAGCAAAACCCGCTCTTTTTATTCCTTCCACCAAACCGGCAGATGACCTCTTGAAACAATTTCAGCAGGAAAAGCGTCATATCGCTATTGTGGTCAATGAATTTGGTGGCGTGGTGGGCCTCATCACCGTGGAAGATGTGTTGGAAGAAGTTGTGGGAGAAATTTTAGACGAAGGCGATCTCCACGAAGAATGGATTCGCCGAACAGGGAAAAATCAAATCCTGGTTGACGGCCGAACTGAAGTCCGTCGCATTAATGAATTCTTGGATGTCGAATTAGATGACGAACAAAATACCATCAGCGGGCTCATTCTTGAAGAATTGGGCCATATCCCTACCGTCGGAGAAAAAGTCGAAACCGACAATTGTCTTTTAATTATTCAGGAAGCGGACGAACGCTCGATTAAAAGCGTCCAAATCATCAAAGAAGAGGTTGCCACAGAGACCGAAGCAGAAGAACCTTCCCCGGTTGGTTCTAAATCCTAAAATTCAACCGTTCCACCTGGCTTTCTCTATCATTATCATTCAGGGCAATGGATTAGAATCGCTAATCTGCAAGAGCATCAGCTAACAGCCCCACGCTTGTTGCAAAATAGGTGGACCGGTTCCACTTCAGAATCACACGGTAATTGTTATAGACCAGATAGCCTGGCCCGCCCTTCCCGTCCGGCAATACAATTGAAGCATTCAGAGAGGCAATGGGAAGATCGCTCCCATCAATTTTTCGGATCCCCAATTTTTGCCAAGCTTGAAGTGGTTTGCTAATTTTCAGGCCGGCCATTTTGACATCAAACCTGCTTGGCAATTGAGCGCGGCGCCCCCAAATCTGTTTTCCCCGCCACCCTGATTGCGCGAGATAATTGGCCGCGGAGGCAAACACGTCGGCAGGGGTCGTCCAAATATCCTTGCGCCCATCCCCATCATAATCTACAGCGAATTGCAAAAAACTAGAGGGCATAAATTGGCATTGCCCCATCGCTCCAGCCCAGGATCCCTTCATCTTTTCCAGAGGAATATGCCTATCTTGTAAAATTCGCAGAGCGTTTAAAAGCTCACGACGAAAATACTGGCTCCGCCGTCCGTCAAAGGCTAACGTGGCCAGAGCTTCAACAATGCGATATCCGCCGGTATTTTTGCCATAAAATGTTTCAATGCCCCATAGCGCCACAATAACCCGTGGTTGGACCCCATACTGTTGCCCGACTTCATTCAGGAGGTCGCGATGTTGGACCATCATTTGACGTCCATGCTGAATTCGTTGAGGAGATACAACATTCTTTCGATATTGCCCAAACGCCATCGTGGACTCGGGCTGTTTCCGGTCTAATTCCAGCACACGGGGAAGAGGTGCCAGTCCTTGAAAAGCCTTATCCATCAGGGAAGATGAAATCCCCTTTCCAATTGCTTCAGCTTTAAAATCCTTTACCCATTCCTCAAAATTAGGCTCTCCAAGCACAGGTGAGGCTACAACGAAAA
>QIDY01000398.1 GCA_003228495.1 Nitrospirota bacterium | reverse complement strand
CGATTGCCGCGATGTGACTTTCTTTGTCCCCAATCAAGTAGGACGCATGGGATAAACTCTGGAGATAGTATTGTTTGAAAATCATGGGTACCTCCCTTTCTCTATTCGATAGCGGGTTTCCTTCCTTTTGATTTTCGGTTGTGGTCGGATGATTTCCTATGCAAGATTGTGTTGAGTCTAGGAGGTCCGCTTCCTTACGATCGATGAGTGGTTGGATCATTGTGGTCATGGAGTCCTGAATTCGTGTTTGAGGGAGAATGATCATGGTCTATTTGGCATGTGTTGATTCCAATGACATGCCATGCCGGGCAGTACCCGATGATACCGGTCACAAGCGCAATGAGCCCAACTCCCATGAGCAACAGATCTCCCCACCCGGGCAGAATTGAAAATCCGGATAACGCTAGGAACACAATCCCTATTCCAACGCGGATGATGCGTTCATGGTGTCCCAGGTTTCGCAATGCTTTCATGACTCACCTCCTCATCAAGGTCGATCCGGCTATTCAGGGTCCTCATCGAGCGTTCCGTTGGCTACTCGTACGGCTCCCAGGACTTGGCCGGCATTGAATGGGCGTCCCACAATTTGCAAAGCCCCCAAGTGGGTGGCTTCGGGAGCCAAGGTTTGAGCTGATTGTCCGCCTAGCACTACCACCTTTCCTGAATACCCTTCGGTACGGAGTTGCCGTAAAATTTCTATGCCACTGGGATGGGTTAAATATAAATCCACAATCACCACAGAAGGGTCGTGGCGAAACGCTAAATCCACAATATTTTCTCCTTCTTCGAGTAGAAGAAAGGGCTCTCCTTTTTCAGCCAGCGTTTGTTGTAAATGACTCCGTAAGATCGGATCGATAGTGGCGATAAGTAGCATAGGAATGAGGTTCCTCATTTGGTCTACTCTGTTAAAGTAGATCAAGAGCCGTGCCACAAATATTCAAACAAGGAAGTTCTGATTTATCACATAAATGGGTTTTCTAGGGATGATCTGATGGATGAGAGGTGTCGCAAAATTCCACACTCCTTTCAGGATCGGTGGCGCGCTTGGCCCCATGAAAGCCTGGGAATGATTGGACTCTCTATTGTTCATCCTCCATAGACATTAATCAAATGGCTATCAATGAGTTGATTCATGAGATCCATGCGGGAAATCATGCCGATGAGTCGGCCGTCACGGACCACGGGAATACGAATAATTTGATGCTCGATCATTTGTTTAATAACCATCTCGGCTGTGGCGGTTTCTTCAACGGTGACCGGTTGAGGAGTCATAATGTCTTCGGCTTTCAAGGCATGTAAGTCTTTCTCGGCCACCAGAGCTTTCAAGACATCAAACTCAGAGACGATACCGACGAGGAGGTTGCCAGGTTCAATCACGGGCACTCCGCTAAAGGTCCCTGAATGGATAAGGATAGAAACCTCTCGTGCGCTATACTCGCGTGTTACCGCAACTATTCGTGTCTGCATAAGATCGCGGGCCTTCATGTGAAGATTCGGTGTCGTCATGAAACCTCCTTACAGATAGAAAATAATGAGTGGTTATTTGTTACAGACACTTGATTGAAAAAGCCATTTTGAAGAGTCTTCTTAGACCAAAAGATATCTCAGCTGGTCTATCCCAAAAATTGTGGGCACATCGCAAAGAAAGAAGGAGCCTGCGGCATAGTGCGCTAGGAGCATCTGTCGCTGTACAAGACTGCGATGGAGTTGAAGGTGTACTTTGAGATCGTCGGGTGGTCCTTGTAAAAGAGGCGCAAACGGATATTTCGTGGATACCTATTGACCATAATGGGTTCTGGCCCTCTCAAGATAGACGGGGTTGGTCTTTTCATCTATGGAATAAACGAGCCTGTCTTGAAAGGTAAGACGGTAGGAATAGCTACCCAAGAGATCCCCCATCAGCTTCTTGCCTTGATAGGGATCTTGAGCAATGGTTTCAGTGAGGATTGCATAGAGTTTCTTTTTGAGTTTGGGTGAGAGTGCTTCAATGTCTTTTTTCGCTTGCCGAGTGACGCGAATCGTATAGCGCTTGGGGTCACTCACTAAAAACCTCATTCAGGCTATACGTGTGGCCTTTCTGTATGTCCTTTTTGGCCTTTCTGACTCCCTTCAAAAGTCCAGGCGTCGAAAGGAGTTCAAGGGTTTCCAATAAGTTTTCATAATCCTCCTGGGACATCACAATAACCTCTCCCTGCCTTGAGGTCACACGAAACTGCTTATGGCCGGCTACAACCTTTTTGATGAGACCAAAAAAATTACTTCGCGCTTCAGTTGCAGTCACCGTCTTCATATAAACCCCTCCGTACAAGTTGTGGTACAGGTTTGACCATATCACATCACAGGAAATCATTCCAGCTCTAACAGTTATCCTCTCGTGAGCCCTAAATATTCACGGCGGATGTCGATCAAAAACGAATTGACGCGAGTTAGGTTTTCTGTGTGAGAAGAGGTTGCTCGAAGTTTTTGTGCTGTGAGTAATAAGGTTTCCCCCACGTCAATCACATCCCCCGTGCGATACTTCCCTTGTTTAATGGCCAAAATTGTCTTTCCCAACTCTGTATCAGCGATGTGAATCGTAAAGGTGCCCGTTTCCAAGAGTGCACACAAATTTTGTAAAACCCGCAAATAGGCCGCGGCGTATTTCTCCGGGCGCCCATCTTTTTTCTCTAGGAATTTCTGTCGTTGATTATGCGCGTAGTTCACAAAGGAATCAAAGGCTTTTTCCGAAGACCACACATCCGGGAAGAGTGATCGCAGGCGATGTCCCCACACATCAGCCTGCTCGATGGGGCCCAAAAATGTTTCCAGGACAAGAGGATGGCCCTGAATGGCCAATGTGAGAAAAGGACCCACTTCCCACGCGGTTTCATCCGTCTGTCCTTTGGTCCATTGGGTGCCGGGAGGTTTAAACCCCAATTTGAACATGTCCTCAGTGGGGATGACGAACACGCTCCGGTAATCGCGATCGGAGTCTCGGGTTGCCAGTCCATGGGCATGGGAACCTACCAAGACTTTTAAAATGGTATGAGGAAAGAGGGCCAAGTTGATTGAGCTTTCTATAGTTTAAAGGCGACCTTTACTGAGGAGTCCGTAGTTAAGGCGACACCGTCCTCAACCTATTCGTCATGCCCGCTGAGGCGGGCATCCAGAAAGGCAGGAAGAGCTCTGGATTTCCCGTGTTCACGGGAATGACAAATTTGGGAACCAATAGTCCTGCTGTTTCCCAAAATACGAACTCCTTAGTAAGGGATCGGAAAGAAACTGTCCATTTTTTGAAAAGTATAGCAAATTC
>QIDY01000123.1 GCA_003228495.1 Nitrospirota bacterium | reverse complement strand
ACATGATTATCCACCATGGCTGCCAGCAGATTATGTGCGGCCGTAATCGCATGGAAATCGCCAGTGAAATGCAAATTAATGTCCGTCATTGGCGCCACTTGTGCGTAACCCCCGCCGCAGGCCCCGCCTTTCATTCCAAAACAGGGGCCGAGGCTCGGCTCACGGATCGCAACGATAGTTTTAACTCCAATATGATTTAACCCATCGGCTAATCCGATGGAGGTCGTCGTCTTACCTTCACCTGCCTTCGTGGGCGAAATAGCTGTGACAAGGATCAGCTTGCCATCCGGTTTGTCGCGAAGAGATGCCATCGTCGAGAGCGGTATTTTGGCTTTGTGTTTACCAAACAATTCGAGACCGTCAGCATCCAAGCCCAATTTGTCCTGCGCAATCTCCACAATAGGACGCAACAGGGTCCGGCTGGCAATATCAAGATTGATGGAAGAACTCATAGTTGCCTTTTCAAAGAAATCGGATCATAGCAGGATATTTCCTGCTTCTTCATCATTATTGTTCCTATGAAGCGCTATCCCCTTGGTATTACCTCTTTGGTTCTGTTAAGAAGAAAGCATGCGAATTTTTTTGTCCCATCTTTATCTCACTATCTTTGTACTGATTGGAAACCTCAGCTTTGCCTCGCCTCAGGATTTTCATATTGGACAACATGTCGTCCTTCAGGCCAAGAAACCCATTGGCATACCACTGCATCCTGAGGCCTTTCCTAGCTATCTTAAGCACATCCCCAGCGGGTCTACTGTAATCATTCATGGCATCGCTCAAGATGGTCATTGGCTGAATATCCGATTGGATTCAGGAGACACCAGTTGGGTACACAAAAAATACGTCCAAGCAAGCACAGCGACACCAATAGTTCCCAGCAAACATTTTGCTAAAAAGGCTCTTGCTGACTCAAAGATCACTCTAGGAGGCGAAGAGCAGGTTTGGACTAACAAGACTCAATGCCAGGCGGCCGTACAGAAAGGTCTACGCATGGTTGAGGCTTCCTCCGAAAAGCTGCGTGTTGCTACATGGAATCTGCGATGGTTCCCGGTGGGAACTTCTCCGGATCGGCCGGATGGATCTGCCGAACCAACCGACATAGAATGGTTGATTTGCGTCATTCGGTGGATGCAGGTGGATATCCTCGCTATCCAAGAAAGTCTAGGCACCTCGGAAGCCACGCAAGCCTGGAAGACCCTCACGAGCCAGTTATCCCAGAAGACAGGCCAGATCTGGCGATGGTATCGGCAACCGTGCGGACGACCGGATGATCATCATATCGGTCTGCTTTGGAACGATACACGAGTCTCCTTGTCTGATTTTGATAGCCTCTGGCAATTCAACGCCAAAGCCCAATCCCCCCAAAACCCTTGCGCTTTCGGTTTACGCCCAGGTCAGTATGCATACGCCCAATCCCGCGAAGTCGAGGGAGTCGATTTTCATCTCATCGCGCTACACCTGAAATCCGGCCCAACGGTTTTTGCCGTAGAAAAACGGCAGAAAGCCTTAAATCGTATTGATGAGACCATGGCGACATATGTAAAACGAGATCGCGATATCGTCATTTTAGGAGATTTTAATACGATGGGTGCTGGAGACTTCCATTCGCAGCGGTCTGAACGTAAATACGTGCATCGCCTCGTGGCAAAGGAAAAGCCGGGGTTTACCGACCTCAACCTCCAACCTCAATGTTCGCATTATTTTCGCGGACGGGGCGGATGGCTGGATCACGTGTTGGTCGCCAAGGGGATGCAAGAGGTCACAGCAAACTCGGCCCGGGTCACGGGGTATTGCGCGCTGGCCGGCTGTCAACGCATTCGTGGCGATTACCCCCGAGCGTATCGCCTTCTCTCCGACCATTGTCCCGTTATCCTGGAGATTGAAAATCGAGACGAGGATTAGAGTCCCTGGACCCAACCATCCCGCTTTCGCCGACGGTTTACCGCTTGCGTTTGGTTCGTTTCTTAGGCAGGCCTCCATCACCCCAACAGGAAAGGAAGGCCGTGAGAAACGCATGTTCTTTTGAAGGTTCAACAGCCAGTGGCGCCAAGGCCAGTCCCACTGCCAACGCAATATGATAGCCGACCGACCGCGTGGCCACTGCACGTGTATAGGCGGGATGGGCTCGATTCACCCACACCGTGGATTCCACTAACCGCCCGATTTCTTGATCACTTTCCCGATCTTCAAATTGGATGCCGAGCCCAAACCGGGCCGGACGTTTGGGACTCCCGCGATCCGGTAACAAAAAATCCGAAACCACCGAGGGATCTTCCTCCGGTTCACGGGGTTCCCGGTTTGCATCGGAAGGGGAACCGGAATGTTGGTCCTGAAGGACGAATGTTTCTTCCTCTTCAGCTACGTGAGCGCCTTCTCCAGGAGTGATCACCGCACGCATTTCCTCATAGGAGCCTGGCGTTCCCAAGGGCAACCGTTTCTGTCCTCCTTTTCGATGCTCGACCAGGGAACCCAGAAGCGGAAAAAGATCGGAAAGGTCCTCCAGCACTCGCTCAATATCGCGCTCTAGCGGCCGGATTTGACGAGGCGGTGTTTCCTCCACGGGTCCTTCCATCACGCCCCAATCCGAGAGCTGCCGCTGAACTGCTTCTTGAATAGCTTTTCGGTAGGCCAGATAGGTCGCGCCTCGGGTCCCCACTCGAATAAAATCTCCTTTATTCAGCGTGAGGCTGCCCGCAAGGCCCGGCACCTCGATCAACCCGGATATCCGTTCTCGCGTCTGGGGAGTGATTCCTAGCCAATCCCAACCAGATTTGATGACTTTCCCGAAGGTGCTGATGGCCAATCCCTGAAGATCTTCTGGTAACGGCCTTTCGGTCCGCACAAGATACCCCACGGCGGAGGGTTTCCGTTTTCGCAACAAGCGAATTGCCAACGGAGCCGTCACCGGAGCCTCAAAACGCTGAGGCGCAAGACTCACTCCATTCATCTCAAACACGACCCCTTGCGGATAGTGCGGATTCAAAATGTGAGAAAAGGTGGAATCCAGCAATGGTTGGAAATGGCGCGCAATCACGGCATTCAAAAATCCCGGATCCAACAGCGGCGATAAGACATTCTGCAATTTCAAACGAACAGCCGTGCCTTGGTGACTCACCATCCCGGTGGGCGGCGCCCATTTCCATGGAGCCCGGTGCCGCGAGGATAGATGCCAGGTCGTCGAGAGATGCGTCTGACCTCGCTTCGTTTCTGTGATGACTTCCTGGCACACCAACAACCCTAGCTTGATGCCCACACCGGCAAAGCCGATCCCTTGCCCTCGCCTCTTGGTGCTTGAGG
>QIDY01000186.1 GCA_003228495.1 Nitrospirota bacterium | reverse complement strand
CCTTGCAGGAATTCAAAGGGGGCATGCCACCCACCAAAAAACAACACGGTCGCGACACACGACACCAAAATCATATTGCCGTATTCTGCCATGAAGAAGAACGCGAACCGCATACCGCTATATTCGGTGAAGAACCCGGCCACCAATTCGCTTTCCGCTTCTGGCAAATCAAATGGAGTTCGGTTCGTTTCAGCGATGGCAGAAATCATGAACACCATAAATGCTATGGCTTGAGGAAAGGACCCCCATGCGAAAAAATACCAATTCCAAAATCCGCCTGCTTGCGCGTTAGTAATCGTGACCAGACTCAAGGAACTTGAAAGGAGCAACACGCCAACAATTGAAAGCCCCACATTCAATTCATAACTAATCAATTGTGCAGCCGCTCGGAGCCCGCCAAGCAGCGAGTATTTACTATTTGAAGACCAGCCACCCAAGATAATGCCGTACACACCAATAGACGCAAAGGCGAGGATATACAACACACCGATATTGATATCGGTAATCACAAACGGCTTAAAATCGACGCCGCCGACATCAATCGTCCAATCCGGACCAAAGGGAATCACCGCGAATCCAATCAAAGCAGGAACTAAGGCCAAGATCGGCGCCATGCTAAACATAAACTTATTCGCTCCGGCCGGAATAATGTCTTCCTTAAAAAATAGCTTTAAGCCATCGGCCACCGGTTGCAATATGCCATAAGGCCCAACCTCCATCGGACCCATCCGATCCTGCATCCATCCCAACACCTTACGTTCCAGTAAAGTTAGCACGGCCACAGTCAGCAGCACCGCTACCATCACCGCGCCAATTTGGCTTAACGTTAAAGCTAATCGAATTCCCGTTTCCATAACGGATTCACTCCTCTTTTCTAAGAATCAACACACAAACCAAGAACCGCCTCATGCCCCCACCACTTTTTCGAGACGAACGTGAGCCACTTTGCAATACGGCACCTGCGTTTCAGGATCGACAGTATACGGCAATAACCGGCGTATCTCTTCATCAAAATGTTCGGGAAATACGGCCACGCCTTGGGGGATACGCTCACGAAGTCCAACCGGGGTCGTCACTTCTCCTAAACCATTGCTCACCTTCACGGTGTCCCCATCGCCAATACCACGTCGAGCGGCCTCTTCCGGGTGTAAATAAAGCTTGCCTGTCGCTTCGACTTGCAGCAATCCTTTGGCTTTTCGCGAAAATTTTCCCGAATGAAACAAAGACTGGGAAACCTGTAAAATTATGTGATCGGCCTCCGTTGAATCGCTCGCCGGAAGTTGATACCGAGTGGCAACATCACGTTGATAATCGGTCGTAAGATACCTGGCAATAGCCGAGGAATCTGGCTGAGTCGGCAAGGGAGCAGGCCCTAACGTCCGTGTGACAGGAAGTAGATTGCGAATTTCTTTGCCGATTTCCTTGACGTCTTCATATTCCATAGGGTCATTCATCACCACGGATATCGCAGAAAAAACTTCCCAATCCGGTCGGCTTTCACCAACGAGGTCAATCGCTTTTCTTACTGGCTGAATATGTCCCTCGGTATTGGTAAATGTCCCGTCTTTTTCAGCATACGAACAGGCTGGAAGGACCACATGCGCCCGTTGTGCCGTTTCAGTGAGAAACAGTTCCTGACATACCAGGAACTCAAGTTTCTCCAATGCCGAATGAATGCCTGATGACGGAGGTAACGAGGCCAGCGGATTTTCCCCTACCACAAACAACGCTTTCAACTTGCCTTGTTGTGCATCTTCAAGCATCTGAGGCAACGAAGAGCCAGGGGTATCGGGAATGGGACGTCCCCATGCTTGCGATAAACTTTTCCGTACCTCTGTATCACTTAGAGATTTCCCACCAGGCAAGACGGCTCCAGTTCCTCCCATTTCAAACGCCCCTTGATCGTTATTTTCTTCAGCCAAGGGAGCAAGGCCGCAGCCTGGCTTCGTCAATTTGCCAGTTATCAGTAAGAGGTCCAACAGATTCATGGTCATCCCGAATCCACCCGCAGACCTCAGGACGCCCGGCCCGACGAGAATAATCACCTTCTTTCCTTGTCCAAACACATGCGCGGCTTGTGTAAACGTATCTGAGGCCATGCCCGTTTGCGCATAAATCGCATCCCACGAAAGTGTCTGAAGATGATTTGAGATGTCGTTGAAATATGATGAAGATTTCTCTTGGAGTTGTGCATCAAGAATTTGTTGTTCAACCACAGCTTTCAGCAGACCCAAAATGGCCGCTGCATAGCCCGTTGGCTTCACACCTAAATGATGTTGAGCCAGGTTTACGATATTGCTGATGCTTCCAATGGCTGGCTCTAACGCTTCAATCGTGATCAGCTTGGCCCCTCGGCGCTTTACTGCCTCTTTTACTTTTAAACCTGTAATCGGATTGGTTTCGGTAATATTAGTCCCCACGAGCAACAACACGTCCGCAGACACGATGTCTTCAAAACTCACAGCCCATCGATGAGTCCCTTGCACACGCTGGAGGGCATGCACCCCATTCAGATGGCCATATCGCACACTGCTATCAATTCGATTGGTCCCGATTACGCCGCGCATGAACTTCTGAAAGACATAAATGTCTTCGTTCGTACAACGTCCTGCAATTAACCCACCAATAGCATCAGGCCCGTACTGTGTTTTGATTTCCAACAATCGCTGCCCCACCAACTCTAAAGCCTCCTCCCACTGCACCGATTGCAAGTCATTGCCTTTACGGATGAGGGGCGAGGTCAGTCGATCAGGATGTACGCTCACATGGTAACCAAAGTAGCCTCGGGCACAGAGATCCCCGTTGTTGCGGCCGGCCTCGTGAGTGGAATTCACTTCAATTAAGTCATTGTCCTTGGTTTGAAAGGTGATCTGGCATCCATCGCCGCAATACCCACAGACCGAGTCGGTCCGCTTGAGCATCCACGGACGAAATTCATACATTGAGAGCCGACTGGTAATGGCTCCCACAGGGCAAATCTGGATACACCCCCCACAAAATTCGCAATCCAATTCATGGGCCCCAAAGGCCTTGATTTCCGTTAGCGTGCCGCGACCCACCGGCGCCAGTGCTTTCACATCCATCACCTGATCGCAATAACGAACACACCGCAAACACTGAACGCAGCGGTTCATCTGTGTTTCAATGAGAGGGCTAAAGTATTCTTTTTGAAAGACTCGCTTGAGTTCTTTGAAGGGACTGGTGGTCGCTGTATATTCGTGAGAAAAATCCTGCAGATCGCAACGTCCGCCTTGATCACACACAGGGCAATCCAGGGGATGATTGGCAAGGATAAAATCTAAGACTGATTT
>QIDY01000159.1 GCA_003228495.1 Nitrospirota bacterium | reverse complement strand
GTAACACCATACGAGATTCTCCTTTACTTAGGGTTGCGATTAAAACTGAAGCCAAATTTCCGAATTTTTCCCCTGGCCTTGACGGTCCACTCTCCCAAAAATTCGCATCATATCCACCATGAAACGCCGAAAATATTTATTGTGGTAATCACAAAAATTTGCGACCTCCACTAAAGGGAGAAATTGGCGCATAAGGTTTGGGGAAATAGCAGAAGTGGCGGAATCATCAGTAGAAAACCCATCACCCATGGCAGGGTTTCCTATTATAGGCTTTTCAGAATAAAGGAGCAATCCTAGATTGTGGAAAATCAATCCGTAGAAATAAGAAAATTTAGGAGGGAAGCGTTCGTTTTAGTGAAAATTGAAAAAGCAGAAGTGAAAAGTGAGAAGTAAAGAATGAGCAAGGAGTTGAAATTTTCCATTTCTGCCTCTTTTACTACTCAACTTTTGCCTTCTCACTTCTTTTGAGAGCCCTTAGGTGGTAAGACCATGCCTGACATCGGCAAGTTCAGATTCCAGAAACTCACGAATCTGAGATAAATAATCCTGCGTCGACCCTTCAAAACGTAAAACCAGCGAAGGTTGCGTGTTGGACGCTCGAATCAATCCCCAGCCGTTATCAAAACGTACACGCACCCCGTCAATCGTAATCAATTCTCGAATGGGTAAATCAGCAGTGCCGAGATCTTGTGTTTTTTTGATTTCATGAAAGCGTTGCATGACAGCCTCCACAAGTTGAAACTTCTGATCGTCCGAGCAGTCCACACGAATTTCCGGAGTCACAACCGTCTGAGGCACATCTGAGAGAAGACTCGAAAGCGGCTTTTTTTGTTTAACAAGAATTTCAACCAACCGGCACGACGCATAAATGGCATCATCATAGCCATAGTACCGATCAGCAAAAAACACATGTCCCGACATTTCTCCCGCTAACACGGCCTGTTCCTCTTTCATTTTGGCTTTAATAAGGGAATGTCCCGTCTTCCACATAATGCCACGCCCCCCTCGCTTTTCAATATCGTCATAGAATACCTGCGAGGCTTTAACTTCAGAAATAAAGGTACTCCCTGGATGTTCATCGAGCACATCTCGGGCAAATAACAGTAATAACCGATCACCCCACAAAATCCCCCCTTGCTCATCAATGACCCCGATTCGATCCGCATCGCCATCATACCCGATGCCAACATGCGCCTTGATCTCCTTGACCTTGTCGACCAAATCCGCCAGATTCTCCACAACAGTCGGATCAGGATGATGATTGGGAAAATGACCATCCAAATCACAATACAACCCAGTCACCTGACAACCCAATTGTTCAAGCGCTTCTTTGGCCACCAGAGAAGCCGCGCCATTTCCACAATCAATTACTACCTGAAGGTGCTCTGCTTGCACTGAGGAAAACTGTTCTTTCAGAAATGCCAAATACTCAGGAATAATCGTCTGCTCGACAACCGCTCCCTTGCCAAAGGCAAATTGCTCATTATCAAAAATTTCCCGTAAGCGCTGAATATCGGCTCCATACAGGGCATCTTTCCCCACACACATCTTGAAACCATTATATTCTGCCGCATTATGACTCCCAGTGATCATAATGCCTCCATCAACATCACAATGAAACAGAGAAAAATATAACAACGGAGTGGCACACAGCCCAAGATCCACGACGTCGATACCAGCTCGGGTCAGTCCAGCAATAAGAGTATCGCGAAGGCCAGGAGAGGTTAACCGTCCGTCACGACCTACCGTAATCCGTTTAACACCGCGCTCTCGAGCTAATGTGGCATACGCTCGCCCAATATTCTCCACCACATCAGGAGTCAGATCTTTTTCTACAACTCCACGGATATCATATTCTCGGAAAATACCCATTCTTTATCCTTTCAAATCACATCGAGTAGAATTAACATCAATTATCTATTTGGTTTCAACCGGCCAAAATCATCCTTGAGTCGGACAATATCGTCTTCACCTAAATACGGGCCATTTTGAATTTCAATAATTCCTAAAGGGACTTTCCCAGGATTCTCTAGTCGGTGAGGGGTTTCTATGGGAATCCCAGTACTCATTCCAGCTTGCAAATCGTACACTTCTTTACCTCGCGTGACCCGTGCGGTCCCAGCGATGACCACCCAATGTTCACTCCGTTGATGATGAAGCTGCAACGACAGCCGTTTCCCCGGCACGACTTCAATCCGCTTCACTTTATAGCCCTGTCCTTCTTCTAAGACCGTATATGCTCCCCAAGGCCGCTGCACGGTTCGATGCTCCAAATGTTCAGGGGCCCGTTGCTTTTTAAGGAGATTGACGATCGCTTTGACATCTTGGGCTCGATCTTTCGGGCAGACGAGCGTCGCATCAGGTGTATCGACCACCACCATATTGTCGAGTCCAATGGTGGCGACCACTCGACGATCGGCAAACAAGACAGACTGTCGACTCCCCATATCGATGATATTGCCAGTCCGAACATTTCCGGCTTTATCGAGCGGAGCGACTTCCTCCAAGCTTCTCCAACTCCCGACATCCGACCACCCAAAATCTACCGGGACAACAGCACTATGAGCGGAATGTTCCATCACGGCATGATCAATCGACAACGAAGGCATTTTGGCGTAGGCTTTTCGAAGATACGACGGAAATTCCGATGTCCCTACTCGTCGTTCAAGGTTTTTCAAAAGTTCCGACAAGACCGGTTGCTGAAGAGCCAATTCTTTAAGAATCGTCGCAGCTTTCCAGACAAAAATTCCGCTATTCCAAAAATAATTTCCAGATCGACAATATCGTTTAGCAGTTGAGAGGTTAGGTTTTTCTACGAACTTGGCCACGGAATACCCAACAAACGCGCCTTGAGCACGTAATCGTCTTCGTTTGTTTGGTTGGATATACCCGTATCCAGTTTCCGGTCGTGACGGATGAATGCCAAACGTCACCAAATGACCTTGCTTTGCTAATATCGTGGCAAACTGCACTGCCCGCATGAATTTTTTGGGGGCCTTGACGACATGATCTGCCGGAACCACAACCATGACGGCTTCAGGGTCTCGATGAATGAGTTGCAACGCCGCGAGCGCAATGGCGGGCGCCGTATTTCGTCCCTCTGGCTCAAGGATGATGTTGTCGACGAGATCATCTTTCCATTCATTCAATTGAAGCCTGGTAGACTCGGATTGAACTTCGTTCGTCACAATCATCATGTGTTTGGCAGAAATATGTTGCAGTAGCCGTTCAAATGTCTGCTGCAACAAGGTCCCTTCTCCAATAATACGCAACAATTGCTTTGGAAACCGTTCACGACTTAACGGCCAAAACCGAGTCCCGCTTCCTCCAGCTAG
>QIDY01000108.1 GCA_003228495.1 Nitrospirota bacterium | reverse complement strand
CGTCATCGAAAACTCCATCCGGGTCAAACCCACTCCCTACAGGAAAATGATCGCGCGAAAATAGCAGGGCCTCTGATGTGCATATGCAGGTAATTTATATGATATTGAAAACAATATTACATCTTAAATTATATCGTAAGCAGTATTTTATTAATTGATTTAGTATTGTTTACGATATATATTATTAAAATGAGGAAGAAACAAACTACGATTATCGATGACATTGCTTTATCACAACTTCGTGTCGATTCATCACTTGAGAATCATGATTTTGAGCCAAGCGACTGGATCAGACTACTGCGAACCTACCTTCGAATGACGCAGGCAGAACTCGCCAAACGAGCCAATATTACGCAAGCCAATCTTGTGGCGATTGAATCTGGAAAAGCCGATCCACGAGTCAGCACGCTTCAGCGGATATACAAAGGGCTTTCCTGTCACCTCAGCGTCGAACCCCGTCCACAAAAACCTCTTGAGGACATTCTCCGTGGTCGTGCTCGAGACGTTGCGCTCAAAAGATTGAAAAAGACCATGGGGACCATGGCACTGGAAGGACAGGCGCCGGAGAAAGAAATATTCAAAAAGCTTCTGGAAAAACGAACGAACGACATTCTTTACAATCCCCGCGAAAAGTTATGGCGTCAAGATTCAGTTTATTGAAGAGTGCCATATGGAATCCAACTAGAACGATTCCGGCCCGGAAATAATTGATTGAGTAACCAATTCTCAACAGACAATCCCCATAAGACTTCCCCAAAAGGATCAACTCATGCCCATTGGCGTGAGAACCGTCGCTTGATGGTCGTTCTCCTATCGATCTGGTTTGTGGTCTCCTATCTACTCGGCATCGTGTTTGTTGAACCGCTCAACCAATTTCACCTCGGCGGTTTCCCTGTGGGCTTTTGGTTCGCCCAGCAAGGGGCCATCTTTGTTTTCATCATTCTGACGTTCGTGTACGCGTTCGCGATGGACCGAATCGACCGACGTCATGGCGTGGAGAATAGTCCGACTCCAGGCCGCTCCAGGGGTTCCTTGGAGACGGTTGAGTGAGCATTCAGGGCTGGACGTATCTGCTCGTCGGTATCACCTTTTCCCTTTACATCGGTATTGCCATCTGGAGCCGCGTAGGATCTACTTCTGGGTTCTACGTGGCAGGGCGGGGTATTCCTCCACTCGCGAATGGCATGGCCACGGCCGCCGACTGGATGAGTGCTGCCTCGTTTATTTCCATGGCGGGCCTCATCTCATTCATGGGGTACACTGGCACCATCTATCTTATGGGTTGGACCGGTGGGTACGTCCTCCTTGCTCTCCTGCTCGCCCCGTATCTGCGTAAATATGGACGCTATACTATTCCAGAGTTCGTTGGCGATCGCTACTATTCTCAAACCGCCCGTGTCATTGCCGTCTTCTGTGCCATTTTTGTGTCGTTCACCTATGTCGCGGGACAGATGCGCGGAGTTGGCGTTGTCTTCTCACGCTTTCTTGAAGTCGACGTCAACATCGGTGTCGTAATCGGCGTGGGCATCGTGTTCTTCTATGCCGTCATTGGCGGGATGCGCGGCATTACCTATACGCAGGTTGCCCAATTTTGTGTGTTAATTGTGGCGTACCTTGTGCCCGCCGTTGCAATTTCGTGGCAGATGACTGGCTGGGCTATTCCACAGATTGGTTTCGGCTCAACCTTGATTGAAGGACAATACGCTGGCATGGCGCTGCTTGAAACTCTGGACGCTATCCACCGTGACTTAGGACTCCCCGAATACACGGGCGCGTGGGTGAACGGGAAGAAGAACATGGTGGACGTCCTCGCGATCACCATGGCGCTCATGGTCGGCACGGCTGGGTTGCCTCATGTCCTGATTCGTTTCTACACCGTTCCCAATGCACGTGCGGCTCGATGGAGCGCTATGTGGGCGTTGATCTTCATTGGCCTTCTGTACACCACCGCGCCGGCGGTGAGTGCTTTTGCCCGCGTGAACATGATCGAGACCCTCAATGAGAAACCCTATACGGATGCCCCGCAATGGTTTAAAAGCTGGGAAGAAACCGGACTCATCGTCTTCAAGGATCGCAATGCCGACGGGCTTATCCAGTACAGCGGGAACGCCGACAAGAATGAACTCACAGTTGATCGAGATATTATGGTCCTCGCGAATCCTGAGATTGCCAAGCTCCCGGCGTGGGTGGTGGCTCTCGTGGCTGCTGGTGGTCTGGCCGCTGCCCTCTCGACCGCAGCGGGATTACTACTCGTAATTTCTGCCTCAATCTCACATGACCTTCTGAAGTCTTTCTTGTGGAGAACCATGACTCAACAGCAGGAACTGCGCATGGCCCGCTTCGCCGCTGCCTTTGCCGTGATCGTTGCTGGCATTCTAGGCATTTATCCACCGGGATTTGTTGCACAAGTTGTGGCGTTTGCCTTCGGCCTAGCCGCCGCCAGTTTTTTTCCGATATTGCTGCTCGGAATTTTTGATAAGCATACGACAAAGGAGGGTGCAATAGCGGGCATGCTCCTTGGGATTGGATTCACAGCGGCTTATATCATCTGGTTTCGTTTTGTGGTTCCCACGGCCACGGCCGACCAGTGGTTGTTTGGGATCAGCCCCGAAGGCATCGGGACGATCGGCATGGTCCTTAACTTCATTGTGACCATCACTGTGAGTCGTTTCACTCCTCCACCTCCGATAGGCGTTCAGGCTATGGTTGAAGATATCCGTTCCCCAAGCGGAAGCCGCGATACGTAACGACTTACCGAATCATCACGCTTTACAGTTCTCTGACAACCGGGCATATTTCTCAGGTGAACACTGGAATCTCTCCTCACACCGGAGGGAAATGATTTGCCAGAAGGTATTATTTTGGTTTATCTTTTCGAGTTTGAAATTCCCCCCCCCCCATTTTTTTAAAACTTAAGAGGGTTATGAAATTGTCGATGGTTAAAGAAGGCAGAGATGAAGGCAGCAGCTGCGCCTCCAGCTGATTCAGAGAGGAATTGCCAAGTATGACAAAGGATACTTCAACGATTTCAGGAATACGGCGAATATTGTTGTGCCTTAGACGGCTGTTGATGTGTTGGGTTGACGGTTATGAAGAAGCCGGGTTCGTTTTCGATAGCGAGAGCAAGCAAATGGATCGGGTGCGCACGATTCCGTTTTTTTTCATGCACGTTGCCGTCTTCGCGGTTTTTTTTGTTGGCTGGAGTCCAGTGGCCATTACAACTGCCGTCTTGTTGTATATCATACGCATGTTTGCGATTACGGGGTTTTACCATCGCTATTTCTCACATCGATCGTTTCGGACCTCTAGAGGGATGCAGTTCGTGTTTGCGTTCATCGG
>QIDY01000392.1 GCA_003228495.1 Nitrospirota bacterium | reverse complement strand
ACCATCTGTCGAATCCTTGAGGACCGCCAAAGGGAAACCCTGCCCGGACTTCTTTGAATACGGGGTAGCGATGTCCGCCAGGCTGATGAACGGGCATTGCGCGCCCAATTAAATTTAAAAACCACTCGGCATGTCCTTGTTTGAGTCTTACTTCTTGATCCATTGTGCGGTTCGGCAACATGATCCGGTATTGCTCGCCTTTGTCTCGATCCACATCCGGTTGCCCACCAATCCACACAAATTTTCGCTCCATTCGGGAATGATCCTCTTCCGGCGCGGCTTCTAGAATCTGTTTCACCCACGTTCGCTTTACCTTGGGTTTAGGCGCCCGTTCAGAAAACCATTCGCGCACATCCCGCTTGAGTTCCAACCCTTCCTTATAATGCCAGAGTGCCGCACGCAGACCATCTCCCACCCAAGTTGGTACCGACGCCTGGGCATCTTCATGGACAAGATCATTTTCCGCGAACCCCTCGAACGCCGGTCCTACAAGCTGAAGCCCGTAGGCGTCAGGATTCAAGCCGATAGGGCTGTGCGCCGTGGTGGAAAAACGATGCCAGAAGGCCGATTGAATCAAGCCATGAGCAAACAACTGCCGGACCCGTTCGAGACTCTCTACTGTCTCTCCAAGTGTCTCACTTGGCAAACCATACATCAGATAGGCATGAACAAGAATCCCCGCTTCCCGACAAGCCTGTACCACCCGAACAGTCTGGTCGACCGTGATCCCTTTTTTGACAAGCTCCAGCAGGCGGTCACAGGCCGCTTCCAACCCTGCGCTCAGCGCAATGCAGCCTGACGCGGCTAGCAAACGACACAAATCGGGCGTAAATGCTAGCTCGAACCGAACATTCCCCCACCAGGAAATCGTCACGCCTCGCTCCAGAAGGGAAAGAGCTAGATGTTTCAATCCCACCGGGGGAGCCGCCTCGTCTACGAAATGAAAGCCTCGTCTTCCGGTTTCGGCGATTAACGTTTCAATACGATCCACCAACAGGTCGCCTGGATTAACTTCGTACCGCCCAATGTAATCCAGCCCGACATCACAAAAGGTACATTGTTTCCAATAACAACCATGTGCGACGGTTAACTTGTTCCAATGCCCGTCCGACCACAGACGATGCATGGGGTTCAACGTATCCAAGACGGAAATGTACTGATTGAGATTCAATCCATCGTATGTTGGCGTTCCGATTTCGGCTTGAGGCACATCCGGTTCCTTCGCTCCATTGCGCCAGGCAACGGCTTGGCCCAATCGAAGAAACGTCCGGCAAAGATCCGTATCTACACGTTTCCCCTGCAGATATTCCAACAAACACATGAAGGGACGTTCGCCATCATCCAGGGAGACGAAATCCAGAACTTCAAATAGGCGCGGGTCTCGCAATCTTCGTAATTCTGTATTGGCATACCCCCCCCCAAGCACGACTTTGATGTCCCGCCTTTGAGCGCGTAACTGCTGCCCCATCCGAAGAGCTCCGTAGAGATTGCCGGGAAACGGCACCGAGAATCCCACAACCGAGGGTTGGTACCGCTCAACATGTCGCCACATCGCCTCGACCATCCACTCGTCGGTAAGACTTAAGGGTTGAGACAAAGCCTCGGCAAGACCATCGTAGGAAGTAGCCTGCATCGCAATGGATTCAGCATACCGACTTAGCGCAAAGTGGGGCGCAATGGTGGCCTGGACCAGGTCGGCCAGATCTTCCAGATATAAGGTCGCCAAATGTTTGGCTTGGTCGGTTTGATGTCGTGAAGAGTCCGCTCCTTCTTGCCCATCCAACTCATTCATTGAAAATCGTGGCCCTTGTGGAAGAAACGTGCCCTGACAAATACGCGACGCCAACGTGTGATCCTGCCCCTGCAAAAATCGAATAACCGGGTCAATGGTTTCCACATAGGCTCGTGCCAGGCTCAACATTTGGCGAGCCTCTCCCGGTAAGTCATCGCTCGGTTTTGCACGAAGCACATCAAAGACACGATTCAGCCCGGCTCGTGAGAACAAAGCCAACACCATTTCAATGCCCACATCAGCTTGATGCGCGATACCCATATGACCGCAAAAATCCAGTCAAGTAAGCAGTGGACGGGTACGGCGTGTTGAGTTGGGTTAAAGGCGGGATAATAAGAAGAACAGACGGAGCAGACATAGCAGGCAACACCTACCATATCGTACCTCTTTCAAGCCAGCTTTTTAAACAAAGATTGTTTGCCGAGAAGGGGTTAATGACCCGTTATTGCGGCGTCAACTGGCAGGCCCGTGCGATGCCATCACGATAGCGAAGCCATAGATCCAGAGTTTTTTGTACTGTGGAAAGAATCTGATTTTGTTGCGTGCGACTCCGGGCATGATCCACGACCATCGCATACGCATCGTGCCGATGCCCGCCTTCCACCATTTGATGTGCCCGAATCAAATCCATGGCCTTCGGCTTAACACCATGGTACTGGACAAGCGGATGATTGTTAATCTTTGAGGAAATTTGCTTCGGCGTTTTTGATCGAGCGGGACGACTCACCTCCTCTCGATCATGCACACTGCCTTCAACAAAGATGGTCATCACCGCAGCACCCACGACCCAATCCGGATGGTCGGACATTCGATTCAACCACTGCCGATATCGTCGAGTGGCGGGCAAGAGCGGCATTTGCTCAAACGCCCTTGGTCGAAACCCCAACCCCTGCATCATTTTCAAAAATAGTTCAGGATGTGAGACTCCTAAGGACAAGTGACCCGTATCCTCTTCAAAAATATTTTCCGCGAGCATTTTCCTTACGGACAACGGAGGGTTCTTACTATGGATATGTGCGAGAAACACCGGAAAATCTCGAACGTACACCGCATATTCCTGCTGATAATGGACTTTGAGTTGTGCTTTAGAAATGGACGGCCCGACAAATTGCGGCCAAGCCCAATGGTGCTTCTGCGCCATGAGATCCAACAACAGATTTCGAAATTGAATAGGAGCGTGGGGTTTTGTCATCATCAAATTACTACCCGTTCAGAGAGGATTCACCATTCTGGAACAACCAGGACCATTTCCTGAATACGATACCCCTTCGGAAAAAATACCTCTTTCTGTAGGGGGACGGTCAAAAATTTCCACCATTTCTCACCGACTAACAGGAAAAGGCCACAATATCTTCATACGACAAGGAAGCATCATATCGATATCTGCGCGGCTTAAGAGCCCCAGGCCACACGGCTTCTAAAGTGTCGAACAAGTTTTCTTCTTTCTATGTAGACTACTTCAGATATGTTGCAACATTTCTTGATCTTCTTACTTGTCATAACGATTTCAACGTTCTTGTCACCCAAGTTAACTGTTTCGAGCTGGAGCCATAATCCCACATTACTCTTCGGGGGATCACCTAATACAGAATTTTGAAGAAGATCAAGTGATTATGTGTCTTCCCTCCACCATCATCATCCGTGGCAACGGTTTTGCTTAGATTCCGCAACAATCACACAACCAGGTAGATTCGTAAATCTGCCAGACAGGTGGAAATTTCACAGGAGGAGGAACAAATGACCTACGCGGATGCCCGGTACATTAGTGTCGCTCGAACAAGCGAAGTGCAGCATCATGAACACACCATGGAACAATTACGGGCCAAAATTGCGCAATTAACCAAATCTGTGACTTGGGAGTTGAAGCAACATGACTCCCGTCTCAAAGAACTGCAACAGGTAGAAGACACGCTGGCCATGGATCAATCGCCCACGCCATCAATGGGCATCCAGCCAACATTAGAACCTAACCCCTCATCGCGGCGTCGATGGACCAAATCCAGAAAGTATGTCCATCGTTCGGAACAACAACCCGTCGCACAACTTGTGGGGTAATTTCGCTTTTCTCAGGGCCCTGGCCCACCATGGCGCACCGCCCATGGTGGGTTTGGATCGATTCTCAGATACCTTCAGCCTAAATCCATTTATGTCTTGAGGCTTTTTTCAACACCGGATTTCTTCTCCCATTGTCACCTTAATCTTTATCCGATCATTGATGAAATGGCTGTGATTAGGGCCTGTCCATAAATAACTTTGATGAAATCGCGCCAAGATTTGGGCTGGATTTGGACAGATCGATTGAGAACAAGCCGAGGCATAGTATGGCTATGGTGAGGTTTGTTCGATTGAGATCCGTTCAAAGATGGCCAGAAGATTGGATGCGAGATGTCAAAGTTATTTATGGACAGGCCATTAGTTTTGATCAATTCGCCGACAAAACAGATCGATCGTCTTCCGGAAGGTAAATAAGACCGTATCTTTTGGCGAAACACTCAAGGCGGAAGCCGCAGATGTTTGAATATTCACGGCGAGCAGATGAAACCTCTTCACAATCTCTTGGGCATCGTCCAGATCCTGTTCGGTTCCACGCCGAAGTTTAGCGATGATAAAATCGGCCGGATCAAGCAATCAGCAGACATAGGCCAGCGTCTTCATGCCATACAGATGTGCGATCCCGATACCCAGGAGGCATCGCCACCACAGACCATCCCGATATGTTTTCACCCAGATCTGCCGGCACATGATTCGCCAGAAGAAACTCCAGAAGAGGTTCAAGCTCCCCGACCAATTCTCCATCCAAATCCACCGTGACTCGTTCATGCAAGCCATACGCCTGGAGAGCCAATCCTCCAATTAGGATAAGATCGATGGTTTGGCGGGTTTCACGGACATACCTCTCAAGCAGAACCTTGATTTCATCCAGCTTAATGGGCGACAAAACGTAAGGCCTCAGCAAACGTTCGATATTCTCGATGGTCGATTATTCCGAAATCCTGCGGAAGCGGATTCCGTGGCACAACCGAATGAATCAAACTTCGGTAAGTCGTATACCACCGACAGGCTTTCGTGTAGGCTGCTTGAACCTCCGGATGTTGTTCCCATAATGTAAGGTCAAGTTGATCATTGAAGAGAATCTCAAGCCAGAGCAATCGCTTTGCACGCGGCAAGGCGAGCACGCCTTCAATGGCCTCCAATCCTGTGTAGGCAGATAAGATTTTGAAGAGAACTGGTGTTTTTTGCTTACGTGTCAGCATGAAACCAGTGTACGGGATTGTTCCAATTCCAGCAACCTGATTGAAAGGCATTAAAGCGGACACCTTTTTTATTCCATTCGTGGCACCAAGAGCTACATGGCTGCTCCATCCAGCTGCGGGGACGATCACCTCGTCACTTGAATTGCATGTAAATTTGCGAAGTGTGATTGGAATCTTGAAATGCCTTTAAGTCACACTCAAGGATGACGGAAACCTATTCCATAGACTGAGGAACCTTTACCTCAATCGTCAGTTTGGCAGGAAAAAGCAAATGCGTATCGGCTCGTTGGCGGGCTTCTTGGAGTAAGATTTCAATACTCGGTTCTAGAATCCCTTCAAAGGATGTCTTCCCATTCGTCTTCACCACAATCGGCTGAGAAAAAT
>QIDY01000388.1 GCA_003228495.1 Nitrospirota bacterium | reverse complement strand
CATGACCATATAGGCCCAGTTGCTGACGAGATCGTAGACCGGCAGGCGCAGCGCATTGACCCCGTTCTTGAGTTGCTCGATGATATTTTCCTGATCACACCGCTCATTGGCACACGCCACGACCTCGGCCGCACTCAGGTCCGTCCGTGTGGTGATGTAAAAGAAATAGCGAATCTCATCGAACAGCCTGTTCTCCCCTTTCATCTTGCTGATGTTCTTGCGCAGGGCCACGACGCGATACGGACGAGTGCACTTGCCGGGCTGGTACTCAAACTCGGCCACATCCTCGAAGTTCAGATGCAGATTGAGATACTCGCGTTCTGTGACAATCCGCGCCTTCTCGTTTTCTTGGAATCGTTCACGCGTGTTTCCGGGTAGGGAGTCGTCTGTGGGCTGGCGCTTCAGTCGGCTCCACCGGTCTTCGCTGAGGGCCTCGGCGCAGGTCCGCAGCGTGGCGGTGCTGTCCATGCCGAAGATGAAGTCGGCCTGCTCGGCCCATTGGTCGAAATGCTTGGTCAGTGAAAAGTCCGTATCCCCCCGCATGCAGACGCGTGGGGCATAGGGGAGCAGATGCGCCAGGGCTTTGTCGATCCAGGCCGCGGCCCCTTGATGGCTGGGCGCATTGCCTGGGCGATTGACGAGATATAACACTTCTTTGGTATTGGCGAGGGAGATGATCAGCGGCGCATAGCCCCAGATCCCCTTATAGGAGATGTCCATCCCGGCTTTACACTCGCCATCGGTTGGGGCCATCGTGCCGTCGATATCCAGGTAGGCGATCGGCCACAGCCGTTCGGCGCCTCGCCCGGTCCAAAGCTTGGGACGGATCGCATTGATTGATTCCATCAGCGTGAGCACGTCGGCCTCTGTAAAGCGTCGCGTGAAGTCGCCCGCCGTGGTCGGGTCCGGGATCAAGGCCGCACCTAAGGCGTTCATGTAGGCCACGTCATGGCGGAGCCGCTCAATGTCCTCCAGCCGGGTCCCACCACACAGGATATTGTAGGCCATATTCAACACATGATCCGACTCATGATACGGCAAATGCACCTTCAACAAACTCAAGTCTGCATCGATCTGCGAGCGCAATCCCAACTTGGTCACCAGCCGATGCACCGGGGCAATCCCCCCATAGCGCATCGCCTCCGTGTTGCCGCCCACCTCATAATGGACCTTGCCCGATCCAAACATCGGCTGGGCCTGTGCGGGCCAGTGCCCCGCTTTGGCGTGCCGTGCCCGGACTTTGGCCTTGCGTTGTGTGATGTTCCGACGGCTCTGTGTTGTGCTAAGCTTCTTCACCGGAAAGGCCTCCTGGGTGGGTGCTATGATTTGTTCTTTCAAACGCATTATAGCCAATCCTGGAAGGCATTTCCGGCTTTTTCGTGTTGCGCACAAAATACAATCACACTTATTTGAGGGCTAGTTGGTGAGAACAAGAAAGAGATTAATGCCTTCAGGTTCTTGTTCTACACGAATTTGATGATCATGAAATCCGCATGCTTCGGCGAGCTGTTGTAAATGTTGTTTGCTTCGGTGAATTAATTTCCAATTGCATAATTCCATATATCCACGGTTTGGATTGTCTGGCGAAAAGTTCCCAATCACCATCCTTCCATTTGGCTTAAGCAATTTAGAAAGTTTACGAATGGTTCGTTTAAAGAGGTTGTCGTTGAAATAATCGAATAAGCCAGCAGACCAAATTAAGTGATACGTGGTATTGGTGAAAAAACGGAAAATATTCTTGTGCGTAAAATTGATATTGTGGCGGAATTGCTGGCACAGATTTTTGGCAAAATCAATAGCATGAATATCTTGGTCGACACAATCGATTCTCAAGCCTGAAGCCCCGATAACTCGTAAGGCTTCGTACATATCTCGACCGGGTCCGGAAGCCACATTCAGGACTTGTGCGGCAGAAGGGTTCTCTGTTTTTGTTTTCCATAATTGGTCGAGGAAAAAAGACAATCTGTTTCGCACCGCTTGTGGGGCTTTTTGAGAATGGAAATAGTCATCCCATTTGGCGAGATGGGGGACGGATGACCTATGAAAGTTGTATATTTTTTCAATAAGCTTAAAATCTCCTGCGTATCCTAGGGGTTTTTGGTAAGCCCATCCTTGAATAGTTTCGGGTGAAAGTGCTGCCCCGAAAGAGTCATGAATTGAAGCCTGTTGTTCCGCGGAGAGAGAGTCCTGAAACGTTGTTTGGGAAAATTGCTGGGACACTGAGTCTAATAGAGGGTAATCGCTCTGATCTGGGCCACCTTTTTGGATAAGGTTGCGAATAAAGCTCCCAGTTGTTTGGACGACGGTTTGGATTTGTGTGCTGGTGGTTGGAATAAATTGAGAAAGTGGAACGGCTTGAATAGACATGAAGCACCTCCTGAAGAATTAAAAATTAGTGAATAAAGTGAACCCGTAACCGATATACGGTTGGGAGAGAAACAAAAAAGATGTGTTAATTGAAAAGATGTCAGCGAGGCGGAAATAGAACTTTTCCCAATTGCAGGAAATGGAGGAATGGTGAAGATAGAACCGGATTTCGTCCACATGATAGGACAAAGACCCCGGAATTAGACGGTTTGATGGTTAATGAGAAGTTACGAAGAGTCAAGGATCATTGTGTATTCCTCCAATTTGGGGGTAAAAAACGCGTGGGGGGCTGCGCACAGGAGAGAAAGGAATATGATGACCCGGTTAAAAAAGAGACATTACCTGAATAATGCTAGGACTGTCTAGGCAGGAATGTTTCCGTTCCTAACATTATATCTTGAAATATAAAGACATTCATGAAATTTTTGATGTAAGCTGGATCGATTCTTATCCATATTATTGTCATTTAATGTGGGTTGAAAGATCTATATCTTATGCCGTCTTCTAAAAATTTAAGAAAGAGGAAAAGGCCGAAGGCAGGTCCCCCTGAGATTCAGAATATTCCCCTTTCCAAAAAACGGAAGTTTCAGAAGCGTTTACTGTGCTGGTATGAGGAGTATGGTCGAGATCTTCCGTGGAGGAGGACAGGAGATCCTTATAAGATTTTAGTTTCTGAGGTGATGTTGCAGCAGACACAAGTCGATCGTGTGATTCCAAAGTTTCATGAGTTTTTGCAAAAATATCCTACGATACGAGACCTTGCTGAAGCTCGACCTGAAGAAATTCGAGAAACCTGGTATCCCTTGGGGTATAACATTCGTCCATATCGTCTTCATGGGATTGCTTGTGAGGCTATGGAACGGTATGGAGGAAGCATACCCAGCAAAGAGGAAGAGTTATTATCGATGAAGGGTATTGGGCGGTATACAGCGGGTGCTATTCAATCGTTTGCTTTTCAGAAAGATGCTCCTATTCTGGATACCAATGTGATGCGAGTATTACATCGGATATTTATCGGAACGGGTGATCCCAAAAAACAAAAAG